>JAKAOC010000020.1:0-1520 GCA_021823385.1 Actinomycetes bacterium | reverse complement strand
GCGGATCGAACGGGGAACTCTCCGGAGATGCCGAGGTCCGGGCGGGGGGTGACGAACCACTCTCCTTCACCCAGGTAGGTGGCCGTGACTTCTTGGTCTAACGCGAGCAGACCGGATGGGTCCTGAACGTGGGGGCCTGAAGCCAGTAAGGCGAGCACTGTGGAAGTCCTACTCAGCTCAGCAATCGCTGGCCCGTCCACTGAAGCGGCGTCCGCCACGATGACCAGGTCCGCGCCTGATCGTAGGGTATCGGCGACTTGCGTGAAGACTTCAACCGTCTTTGCGCCCGTGAAGGCGGCCTTCCACGTGGCAAGGCTCCCAATTCCAGCTGGATCGATGACGGCGATCCGGGTATCGGGCAAGCGGCGCGGTGGCGTCATGGTCATACCCTCCTGTTTTCGTTCCGGTCCACGCATCCGGCCGACTCTACGGCCCGGCGGTGCGCGCTAGATGTTCCGTCGCTCCTGTCCTACACTGACCTCTGGCGCCGTGACGGGCGCAATTCACACCCGTTCCGCACACGGGTCCTAGGGGTTGTCGCCCTGATTCACCTGTCGCGAGAGGAATTCCAAGAGCGAGCCTTGCAGCCAGGTTAGGTAATCGAAGATCACGAAATCCTGGAAACGGGGGTCGTCTTCTCCCGGGCGATCCATTTCTTCGTAAACGTCCAGCGCAGTGCCGATCAGTAGGCGGATATCGTTGATGGCCCCAACCCAGTTTGCAAGATCTTCGTGGGTTAGCACTGGCTTGGTGACCGAGGCTGCCAAGCCTTCCAGCAGCCGCCTGTGCGCGTCGGCAAGCGAGTCGGGGTCGGCCCTTTCTATGTCTCGTTGCGCAGCGTCGTCGAAAGGATAGGTCGGCGGGAAGAGGCGCGTGACGTATGGGCTGTGCGACTCGATCGCCTCCACGACCACGGCGGGCAGCATGCCCAGGAGCTCCTTCTCCTCATCCGTCAGAAGGTTCTCGAAGCGGTTCTCGTCGATCTGCCGGACCGGGCCCCTTATTTGCGTCACAGGACTTGAAACACCCTTCAGTCCGATTCTCTTTCCAGAGTCGCCCAAAGGCCCTTTTGGTGAAGACGGCTGGCGTCCGCTTCCGCCTTCTCGCGCGGGCCGTGCGAAACGATTGCGCGGCCGTTGTTATGGACCTCCATTGTCAGGGCGGTCGCTTTTGTCGTGGAGTAGCCGAACAGAGTTTCGAGAACCCAGATCACATAGGAGATGAGATTGATGGGGTCGTCCCAGAGCACGACGCGCCAAGGCGAATCAATGCTCACACTGGAACCGGTGCGTATTTCTTCCTCGGTGGCGGTACCGGCAGGCAACTTTGCGACATCTCCTCAGCATGCAGAGAATGGAACCGGCGTCTCCATGCTACGCCGCTGATCGAGCCGGGTCACTCGTTCTCGGCTCCCTGGTAGGGGAGTTACCTATGGCTGACCGGCTGCACCTCTCTCGGCGAGTTCGGCCGGCGCGGGGGCAACAAGGGCCGGTTCGGCCGCTTCCGGAACGCGTCGCTCG
>JAKAOC010000019.1 GCA_021823385.1 Actinomycetes bacterium | reverse complement strand
GGGGCGAGGCCAACGCCCTATCGCTCGCAAAGCTCTTCGATGTCCCCACCGAGGGACGTGATGTCAAGGACGTCTGCCGGGACCTCGTCGACATCGCTCTCGAGGACTTCGGGCGCCAGGACGAGCTGCCCAACAATTGGATCTCCAAGCGTGCACCGAGGCGCGAGCAGGAGTTGTGGGAGAACCTCGGTCTCATGTACTCGAATCCGCACAACGAGATCGAGACCGCCATGCACGCCACCTCCATGGGCAACGACGCCGACCCCGAGTCGCTCATGATGAGGGTGCTGAAGATGAGCCTCATCGACGGCTGGACCGGGCTTGCCCTGTGCGTAGACCTCCAGGACATCCTCTTCGGCACGCCAGAGGTGTCGGTGACCGAAGCCGCTGTCGGCGTCTTGGAGGCGGGAAGTGTCAACGTGGCCGCCCACGGCCACAACCCCGTCTTGTCCGAGAAGATCCTCGAATGGTCCTTCAAGCTCGAGGACGAGGCGATAGCAGCCGGTGCGGACCGGATCAACGTGGTCGGGGTCTGCTGCACTGGCAACGAGTTGTCCATGCGCCATGGGGTGAAGCTGGCCGCCCACAACTCCCAGAGCGAGCTGATCCTGATGACGGGCGCGGTCGACGCGATGGTCGTGGATATCCAGTGCATATGGCCCCAGCTTGCCCAAGTTGCCAAGTGCTTCGACACGGCGTTCATCACCACGGACCCGATGGTCCGCATCCCCGATGCCAGGCATATGCCGTTCGAACCGGAGCATGCCGATGAGAATGCGCAGGCCATCGTGCGTGCTGCCATTGCCTCGTTCAAGGCGCGGCAAGGCAAGCCGGTGGACATCCCCCAGATCACGAGCAAGGCGATTGCCGGTTTTTCGGTGGAGGCCATCGTCAACGTGCTGTCCAAGGTCGATGCCGCCGACCCGATCAAGCCCGTCATCGACAACGTGGCCAATGGGAACATTCAGGGCTTTGCCGGGATAGTCGGCTGCTCCTCGATAAGGTTCCGTGACGGAGCCATGACAGAGGAGCTGGTCAAGAACCTCATCGCTCAGGACGTCCTGGTGGTGACAACCGGCTGCACGGCGCACATCTGCGGGCAGGCGGGACTCCTTACCGGCGAGGCGACCGAGCTCTATGCGGGGCCGGGCCTCAAGGCGGTGCTCGGTGCCTTGGGGGAGGCCGCAGGCCTCGGGGGACCTCTGCCGCCCGTCTGGCACATGGGTGCCTGCGTCGACAACTCTCGAATTGTCGACCTCCTGGCCGCCGTGGCCGATCGTCTGGGCGTCAAGGTCGGCCAGCTGCCGGTCGTAGGCTCGGCACCTGAGCTGGTCCAGGAGAAAGCGATCTCGATCGGGGGCTCCTTCCTGGCCCTTGGTGTCTCGTGCCACATCGCGCCCGCGCCGCGAATACTGGGCGGCCCGATGGTTACAAAGCTGCTCACCGAAGACCTGGCCGAGGTCACCGGAGCCGTGGTACATGTCGAAGTGCAGGCCAAGGAGGCGGCTGACTGGATGGTTGGTCACATCACCGAGAAGCGCGCCCGTCTGGGCCTTTCGTGATCGGCGAGCGATGAGCGAAGTGCTGATTGTTGGTAACGGGCCGGCAGCGGTGGCGGCTATCGAGCAGTTTCGACTGCTGGACCGTTCGTCGCCGATCACTCTGGTGTCCAAGGAAGAGGTTCCGTTTTACTCGCCTTGCCCCCTGGCCGACTATGTCGAGGGCAGCGTACCTCGCGAGCGCCTGTTTCTCCGGCCCGGTTCTTTCTACGGGGATCACGGGGTCAAGTTCATTGGGGGCGCGACGGCGATCGGAATCGATGCCTCGGTAGGTGCACTTCGGATCGAGAAGGACGGGAGCGATCGCTCCCTCCCTTGGACGAGGCTCTTGCTGGCGACCGGCGCGGCAGCTGTAATGCCGCCCATCGCGGGTCTTGAGGCGACATCGGGTATCCATACCCTAAAGACGCTGGCGGATGCGGACGCGCTTGTCTCGGCGGCCGGGGCCGCACGAAGCGCGGCTGTGATCGGCTCGGGCTTCATCGGGCTCGAAGCGGCCCAGGCGCTTAGGCGTCTGGGGCTTACCGTCACCGTGATCGAGGCCCTCGACCGCGTTTTGCCGCAAATGCTTGACCCGGACCTGGCGCAACTGGTGCAGGCCCGCCTGGAGGCGAACGGAGTGACGGTCCGCTGCTCGTCGCGCGTGGAATCGGTCGAGTCGGACCACGGAAGAGTGCGGGGCGTGCGCCTGGGAGGGGAAACCATCCCTGTGGACCTCGTGGTGATAGCGACCGGCGTGCGCCCCGCCCTTGGCTGGCTTGTCGGATCGGGGATCGCGACCGATATTGGCATTATCACCGGGGAGTCGATGGAGACGTCGGTTTCGGGCGTTTGGGCGGCCGGAGACGTCGCGCAGGCACCGGCCTGGGACGGCGTGCTTCGCTCGATACCAACCTGGCCGAATGCCGTCTCCACGGGCCGCATTGCCGGTGCCTCCATGGCGGGGAGACCGGTTCGGCATCGGGGCCTCGACCTGGTCAACGTGGTTCGCGTCTTCGGCATGGCGGTGGCGACCTTCGGCGAGCACCGAGGGGATGAGACATTCGACTTTGAGGGCGCCGGAACCTGGCGCCGAGTCCACGTCAGTCAGGGCAGAATCACGGGCGGCCAGTTCCTGGGGGATATCTCGAACAGCGGCTCTTTGCTCGAGATGATGCGTAAGGAGATCGACGTCGGCCATTTAGGCGCCTCGGTCTCGTCCCCGGGCTTTGGCTATGGCCCGCTGATGCCGCGTCCGCCTAAGGCGGGTCGTCATGCTGCCTGAGACTGGAAGGCCCGCGCTTCGGATAGCCGTGGCAGGAAAGGGCGGGGTGGGCAAGACGACGCTGACCGCCCTCCTGGCGTCGCACTTCGCCGCCCAGGACAGGGGTGTGCTCGCCATCGACGCCGACCCCTCACCCTGCCTTGGGCCCGCCTTGGGCTTCTCTGAGGCGGAGCTTGCCGGATTGGCACCTCTCTCGGCGATGCAAGACTTGCTGGATGAGCGTTCGGGCGGCCGCACTGGCATCTATCGGCTGAATCCATCCGTGGCCGACCTCCCGGAGCGGCTGACCCTGACAAGGGGCACGTTGCGGCTGCTACTTCTCGGTTCGGTCGACCACGGTGGCGCAGGCTGCTTCTGCCCGGCTAGCTCAGTCCTTAGAGAACTCGTTCATCACCTCATGCTCTCTGAAGGCGAAATCGTGCTTCTTGACCTCTACGCCGGTGTGGAGCATCTCGGCCGGGCCACCGCGGACTCGGTGGATGTGATGGTCGTGGTTGCGGGGCCGAACCCGCGTTCCATTTCGACGGCTCACCAAGTGCGTCGAATGGCGCTCGAAATCGGTGTCAAGCGCCTGGTCCTGGTAGGCAACGGCATCAGAGACGATTCGGACGCCGATTACTTCATGAGTGGCTCGGGTGAATTCGAGGTGGCCGGACTCGTTCACGCCTCTGCGCAGGCTCTCGCTGCAGAGCGCGCGGGGCGGACGCTTTACGGCGCAGACCTCTTGGCTGCGGAAGAGATTTCGGCGATCGCCGACGTGATCCAGTCGACTCGATATTCGCGTTCTCTTGAAAGTACCGCGCGACCATGACATAGGCGTGCGCCCGCCACGCCCATGCGGTGACATCACTGCACTACCTGCGCTCGGCACCCCTGGCGTCATGGCGGCGTGGCCGGAGTGACTCTTGCCGGTCCGGGTCTTTCGGTCTGAGACGCGGGGAGCTCCTGGGGCATCTTCGTCGAGTGTGTGGCGATGCCGGGTCGGTTCGGTGCTTTGGCGGGTTTGACTTAACCGATTCGGCGAGATCTGCGCAATTTGAATTCGTAGAGATCCCTCGGGCGGAGGTATCGCCTGCTTAATACGGCGGGGACCATGTTCGTGGTGCTGGCCATGCCCGAACTTCGCAGGCGCCGTATCGCTGGCGTTGACTTTGTGCACGGGTGCATGGCTGCTACGGCTTGGCACGTCATGAAAGTCGTGTTGATGCCGCGCGGGATCGAACGACAAACCCATAACTGCCGATGAAAAGCTTTGCGGCCAGAGCTTGGCTCGATGTGATGCGGTTGAGGACCGTGCCCTGGTTTGGCCGGGAAACTATCCGCCTACGGCGGCTGCCGCGCCCGCAAAGCCGCCTCCCGCTGCTCGCAGGCGTTTGGCTACGGCGCGTGAGATTCTGAAACGTGCCCGGAATTTGCGGGCCGCGCCGGCCCCAAAGGTCGACTGGGCGGTCGGGAGGGGTTTGTTCAGATTTGCCAGAACCACCTGCTCGCCATTGGTTAGGCCGGAGGTGATCGCCGTCCAGGTCGCGCCTATGGTACCCACCTTGACTGAGACCTGGGTTGGCGTGCCGGACTTCATGACGGTGACGGTGTAGTGGCCAGCGGCATCGCTGAGGGCAGACGTGGGCACCGAAAGCGCTCGCGAGAGCTGTGCGGTCGTGATGGTGGTATCCGCAAGGGCACCGTCGAAGTTGGCAATCGCCTTGGTGTTCAACAGCGCCGTGACCGGCACGGTCGTTACCCCGGTCGACTGGCTCGTCGTCGGGGTGGTGCCGATCGAAATCACCTTCGCATGGTAGGTCTGGCTGCGACCTTCCAGTCTGACCGTCACGTCGTTACCAGCATGGATCGCCGTTGACTCCGAGGTCGGGACGGGAAGTACAACTTCGATCGAGGACGGGTCGATAATCGTGATGGTCCGCTTGGTCGACTGCGTGCGCACCGGCGATCCCGTGGTCATAGATATCGCCGCCACCACGCCGGAAGCGGGTGAGGTCACTGTTCCGGCTACGTCCTGCTGGGCCAGTGTAAGCGCCTGCTGGTCTGCGGTCACGGCCGCCTCATCCGCAGTGATCTGTGCAGCGGAGATCGTGGTGGGCGTTGTGCTCCTGCCACCCTGGCCCTGCTGAGCCGGAGAAGATGAATGCGTCGGCGTTGGGGAACTCTGCGAAGTCGACAGCTGCTGCAGCGAATGCTGAAGACTCGTGCAAGCGGTGGCGTTGGCGGGGTCCGCCGCCGGGCCCGTGCACAACGCCTGGTACGACTGCTGGGCGGCCTGCAGGGCCGACCGGGAGCCTGATGCAGGAACCATCGTCGTGGTCGTCGACGAGGTCGTTGTTGAGGTCGTCGTGGTTGTGGATTGTTGCGCATCGGTCAGCGTCGCCTCGGCAACAGAGAGGGCAGCCTCATCGGCTGAGACTGCTTCGGATGCTGACACCGATGGCGTGATGGTGGCGATCGTCTGGCCCGTAGCGACTGTTTCGCCGACGGTCACGTCGACGGATGCGATGGTGCCCGTGATGGGCGGTACAACGGTCGTGCTATTCGTGGGCTGCAGGGTGCCAATACCCGAGATCGTCGCGGTGACGACTTCGTAGCCTGCGCTCGATAGACGGTAGGAGGGTGCCTGGGTTGAGTTGTGCGCCGCATAATATGCCGCGACGATGACACCTACCACGATCAAGGTGATCGGGATTCGAACAAGACCGCGCCGGCGTTTCATTTAGGCCGCACTTCCACTGGAGCTTCCGCTCGAGGGCGGTCCGCCGAATCCTCCCCCGAATCCTCGTGCAAACGTCGAGCAGGTTCCGTTGACCGGTGCAGAGATGGCAACGTGGGTTGCGGTGACCACGCCGATGGAGCTGGTCGTGCCTTGCACGGTCACGCAGGAACCCACGGCAAGGTCACTAGCGGCTGCGATTGCGCGACCGGAGACGGTGGTCGAAGAAGTGATGGGTATAGTAACCGACTTCGTCGTGGTCGATGAGGTCGACGTGATCGCGTTCAAGGTGAGTGATGTTGCCGATACTGAAACCACTGTCCCCACATAGCGCTTGAAGTTCGGGAGCTTCCGGCCCGCTCCGAAGCCTCGCGGCCGGCGTCCGCCGGCCCGGAAGGAGGGCGGGGCGCAAGTGGTGCCGGAGGAAATCTGGCTGATTACCGTCCGCGTGGAGGCTGATCCTTGCGCAAATGGAATTTCGAAGACGCTGACGCAGGTACCAGTGGCCAATGAGGTTGCGGGTAGCTGTGTCGCCTTGGTGAACTTGGTCGTGCTCGTCCAGTCGACCGTGGTTTCGCCGGTCGAGGTTCCTTGAACTTGCATGGACGACGACGCCACGGCTGCGACCGTTCCGGTGGCGGCTGGGGGCCTGAAGTTGCGGCGGAGGCGCTTGGTGCCACTGACCGCGGTCGTCGGAGTGGATTTGCTGGTCGCGGACGTGGACGAAGCGCCTGCGCTCCCGCATGCGGCCAGCAGAGTGCCGGCTCCTGCCAGGCTCATTCCGATGAGCGTTCTTCTCAGCAACTTGACCCTTTCACTGTTCTTATTCCGAACGCAATGCGTCGATAGGCGAAAGACGCGCGGCGCGCACTGCGGGGTATACGCCGAAGACGAGGCTTATGACGATGGCGACCACGATTGCCCCTGCGGTTGCCCATGCCGGAATGCTGATGGGATCCGACAATAGCTTGGGGAGGACCACCTTGCCGATCATGCCCAGACCGGCGCCGAGGGCGCCTCCTGTGAATCCCAGGAAGGTGGCCTCTGCCAGGAACTGGCGCGAGATGTCACGTCGGCGGGCGCCGATTGCTTTGCGCAGGCCGATCTCCCGCGTGCGTTCTGCGACCGAAACCAGCATGATGTTCATCACCCCGATGCCACCGACAAGTAACGAGACGCCTGCAATCCCAGCCAGCAGTGCGGTGAGGGTCGAGGACACCGACGTTGCAGCGTTCACGATGGTCTGCTCCGCCGTGATGGTGAAGTTCGCGCTAGAGGCACTTGTCGAGCCTTGGAGCATGAGGAGTTCCTGGTCTGCCTCCTGGTAGGCGGCAGAAAGCGTGGAGGAGCCGGTTGCCTTCAAGATGATCTGCTGGACCGAATTGTCGGGGGTGCTGCCGCTCAGGGACGACTGGGAGGTCGTGAGTGGCACGATGGCGAGATTGTCCTCGCTCGCTCCGGCACCTGTCCCCGAGCCGACCGGTGAGAGGACTCCGACCACCGTCATTGGCAGCGATCCGACGATGACTTGCTGGCCCACGGGATTGCGGCCGCTGAACAGCGTCTCTGCCGCCGTGGCACCCAGGACGACGACATCGGCGTTGTTGGCCAGGTCCGTGGAATCGAGGAAGCGTCCGGCTTGTAAGGACTGAGATCTCGCTGTCAGCCATGAGGGCGTGGTTCCCTCGATCTGAAGTGTCGCGCTCGTTGTGCCGTAGGTCAGCGAAGCGCTCGTGCTGACGATCGGCACGACCTGGGCAATGTCGGGTGCGACCGTATGATTCTGGAGTGCCTTGACGTCGGCCATGGTGAGGTTCACCTGGCCGTTCGAGGAGCTCCCGAAGGGCGATGACGTAACGACCAGGAGATTCGAGCCCAGGGCGTTGATCTCCCCTGCGACCTTGGCCTGTGCACCTTCGCCAAGGCCCACGGTCAGCATCACAGCGGCGATGCCTATGACGATTCCCAAAATGGTAAGCAAAGAGCGGAGGCGATTCCAGCGCACGGCCTCGAGCGCGCTGCGGAGGAGCTGGGCAAAGTTCATGCCGCCTCGACCAGCCTTCCGTCCCTGATGCGTATGACGCGCGAAGCCCGTTCCGCGACCTCCACGTCGTGGGTGATCACCACGATTGAGCGGCCGAGTTGGTGAAACTCGTCAAAGAGGTCAAGGATCTCCTGCGAACTCTGGGAATCAAGGTTTCCGGTTGGTTCGTCGGCCAAGATGAGGTCGGGTTCGTTGATCAGCGCGCGGGCTATAGCCACGCGCTGCTGCTGCCCTCCCGAAAGCTCGTTCGGGCGATGGCGGAGATGACTCGCAAGGCCGACTCTCGTGAGCATCTCTTCTGCCCGCCTGAGACGACCTGCGCGGCTCTCATTCGTGTATAGCAGCGGAAGCTCCACGTTTCGGAGCGCGCTGAGCGGCCCTAGAAGGTTGAACTGCTGAAAGACGAAGCCGATCCTTTTGCTGCGGAGCTCGGCGAGCTCGTCGTCCGAGAGCGCACCCACGAAGTCACCGCCGATGGCGAGGGTGCCCGCGGTGGGCACGTCAAGGCATCCGATGAGATGCATAAGGGTCGACTTTCCCGAGCCCGACGGTCCCATGATGGCGACATAGTCGCCGTTGTGGACCTCGAGGGAGATGCCCCGAACGGCCTCGACGGTGAGGCTCCCCGATTGGTAGGTCTTGCGGACGTCGCGCATTTCGACGAGCGCACTTGAATCAGGCACCGCCGCCTCCGAAGCCACCGCCGCCTCCGAAGCCACCGCCTCCTCCGAAGCCACCGCCTCCTAAACCTCCTCCGCCGAGGCCGCCGCCGAATGTCCCACGCAGAGCTGACCGGCTGGAACCGCTGCCTGCGATCGATGGGACCGTCTCGACGATCTTGTCACCGGCCACAAGTCCCTTTGTGATCACTACGGAGGCTCCCGACTGAGTTCCGAGAGTGACCGGGGTCTTCACCTTTCCTGAGGAAGTGACCTTCATGACATAAGGGCTGGAGGTTCGAAATCCATGGACCGCAAGGAGCGGAACGGTGATGGCGTTCGTCGTCACCGCGGTGGTGATCGACAGTGTCGCCGGAAGTCCGCTGTAATAGCCGGAAGGGGCTCCGGTCACGTTGATTGTGATGGGGAAGGTCGCGACGTTGCCGGAGACCTGGGCGATGAGGCCGACTGATGCAACGGTGCCATACGACTGCGTGCTTAAGCCCTGAGGTGTGATGGTGACTTGTTCGCCGACCTTGATTTGTGAGATGGAGGCGTCGCTGACGGAGGCGTTGACCACCCAGGAGGTCGGATCGATGATCGTGATTCCACTCGAGCTTCCCGAGGCGGCGGCTGACCCTCCAGTGCCACCCGCTTGGGTGCCGGCGGTCAGGCCAACGCTGACGATTGTGCCAGCGATCGGTGAGGTAAGGGTGGCGCCTGCGAGCGCATCCTGGGCGTTGGTAAGCGTGTTGGTTGCCTGGGTGACGGCGGAGTTGTCCGAGGCGATCGTCGACGACGAGGCACCTGCGTTTGTGTCATCCGATAGGCGCGTCTGCGCGCTTGCGAGCTGTGCCTGGGCTTGTGCAACCTGGGCGGAGAGGCTGGCCGAGTCAAGCGTGGCGAGCGTCTCTCCAGCCTTTACCGTCTCGCCTGTGGTGACGTCAACGGCATTGATGGTGCCCGAGGTCGAGAAATTGACGGTGTCGGAGATCTTTGGCTCGATGGTCCCGGAGGCTGAAGTGGTTTGGGCGGCCGACCCCTCGGAGACAGTAATGGTTTGGCTGGTCAAGGTAAAGCCGGCGGTCCGCGTCGGGGTCTTCGCGAGATACATACGTGTGCCGAAGCCGGCCGCGAAGACGACGACCACGACACCTCCTTGTATGGCGTAACGTCGAACTACGCGACGGTTCATGCCGTCATTCCTCGCTCCCTCGCGTCATATTCCGATATGTCATGACCACTCGGCTGCCAGTACAGTGCGGCTGGCTGGGAAATTCGTGAGTAATCGCTAAAAAGGACCGCAGTAGTTAACCGACTACACGAAGACCGGCCTTGTTCGAGTGCCGCTCCGTGCCCGCGAGGCGAAATGGAGGCTCCAAACCATGAAGCCGAAGCGCCAAGCCCCAAGCACGTGACCGGGTACCCCATGTCTTTATGATGAGACTCCAACAAAGGCAACCTTGGTTCGACGTGGAGCGCTGCTCCGGATCCACCGAAGCGGTTAGTGCGGTTGGAATGACACTTTGACGTGACGGTGGCAACCGCTGCAAAGCGGCGGAAGGATTTCCAGGCCGGAATCAAGCTGATTGAGACCATCGAGAAAGGCCTGAAGGTGGACAGCGCCAACCTCCGGGCGAGGCTGCCAGTAGACCTGGCCGCCGTCCCGGCTCGTCTCACCGTTGCGCTGCAACTACTTTGGCCCTGGCCAACGGCTGGCACCACATTTTGAGAGGCATGGAGCGCCATGGGCAACGACCGCACACCTCGGCTGGCGCGCGGCGTCTCGGCGCCACAGGGCGATACCCGCGTGCGGATGCCGAGAAGGCCAGCGCAGCAGGGTCGTACCGGGATTTGTGGCCGACGCTTGCAACAGGTGTCCTCGCCAGATGTGCCGGGGAACCGACGGCACGTCGAAGGTAAATATTTGGTGACCAAAGCAAGGGATCAACCTGAGCTTGAGAGTCAGATTCCGGCGGCGACGCCGGGTCTTGATTACGAGAAAGTGAATTGAAAAAGGGCTGTCGGACACCAGGCGTCAAATGAGGTAAACTCATCGCCGCCGGACGAGGGGGGGCCCACGGACCGGTGAAGGCGCGCCGGGGGTACGGGCGCCTTTCTTAAACTCAGTATGGGGGGATCCAAATGAAGGCTTCACGCCTCGCGTCGCTAGCGGGCGTCCTGGCAATGGGGGTCGTGGCCGCGGCTTGCGGGTCGAGTGCTTCAGGCTCGTCCGGGTCGACTGGCACATCCGCGTCGGCGGGAGCCGCGCCGGCTCAGATCACGATCGGTACTACCTATTCAGGCTCGGGTTCGTTCGCCGTTTCCTCGCTTGCCGAACTTGGCGGGCTTAAGTTCTGGATCAGCCATGAGAATTCCAAGGGCGGCGTCTACGTGGGCGCATATAAGAAGCGGATTCCCGTCAAGCTCGTCTCCTACAATGACCAGAGTGACCCTGCCACGGCTGGGGTTCTCACCAACCAGCTCATAACCCAGAATCACGTCAACATCCTGACCGCTGACTTTGGCTCGGTGCTGACAGCGCCGGCAGTTTCCATTGCCCAGGCCCACCACATGGTGCTCTTTGACCAGTCCGGCACGGGCATTCCCTTCTTCACGCCGTCCAATCCGTACATTGTCCTGTGCAACCTGCCGGTCTCGTCGATCTGGCCGACGGTCCTGAGCAACTTCCTAATCGCCAAGCACATCAGCAACGTGGCCATCCTTTACGGAACGAACGACTTCGATGCCTCACAGGCGACGACGCTCCAGAGCAAGTTGACCAAGGCGGGAATCAAGGTTGCGTATTACCAGGGAATCCCCACCTCCACCACTAGCTATGGCACGCTGCTCAACACCATCCACGCCACCAATCCCGGCGCCGTGCTGGAGCTCGGATACCAGCCCAATGACGTAGCCTTCCTACAGGCGGTGCAGAGTTCCGGCCTTCACTTCCCGATGGTGTTCACCGTGTTCCCAGGGCAGCTTCTCTCCCTGTTTCAGCAGGACGTCGGAACGCAGGGACTGGCGTACACCTACACCTACGCAACGAACTACTTCCACAATTACACCTCGGTCAACGAGGGCCTGACCACCTCACAGTTCCTCGCCCAGATCGCCAAGGCGGCTCCGCAGGCGAACAATACGGTCGGCCTTCTCGGATACAACACCGGTCTGGTCATCCAGGCGGTGCTCAAGCAGGCGAAGTCTCTGTCTCAGACCGATATCCGCGCCGCGGCTACGGCAGTTTCAGGCCATCTCAATACGCTCGACGGGAACTTTGTCATCAACTCCGAGGGTGCCCAGATCGGTGAGCTCCTGCCGCTCGGCCAATTGGTTCCAAGCGCAGGGAGTGCGGCCATGAAGGTGGTCTATCCAAGCAGCCAGGCACAAGCCAAGGCTGTTTACCCGATGCCCTAAGCCCTGAGCCAGATCCGGCCCACAATCCATATACATCTCGGACCCCAGGGGCACTCTCCGTGCCCCTGGGCGACTAAAGGATTCCCTTGCTCGTCACTTACGCGATTATCGCGGGCGTACTCCTAGGCATCTTCTATGGGATGATGTCGATGGGACTCAACGTCGTCTTCGGCATCCAGCGCATCATCAACCTTGCCCACGGGAGCATGGTCATGTTGGGCGGTTTCGGGGCCT
>JAKAOC010000018.1 GCA_021823385.1 Actinomycetes bacterium | reverse complement strand
CTGGAGCGCGTGGCGGGTCATGCGCTCCTCTCCGACAGCGGTGACGATGGGGATCCGCCTGCATCCGATGCAGGGCTATCCGTTCCTCTTGGACGTCGAGGTGGATTATGCCCTCGGCGGCGACGGGCTGACGGTGACCACGACCGCCACGAACGCCGGGGTTCGGCCCTGTCCCTATGGCGCGGGCCAGCACCCTTACTTGTCCCCGGGGACCGGTCTGATCGACCAGTGCACGCTGCAGCTCGAAGCCGGCGCTCGCATCGTAACCGACGACGAACACCAGCTGCCGATCGGCACCGAAGCCGTCGATCGCACCTCCTACGACTTTTGTGAGCCACGCCTCCTCGGTGCTACGAAGCTGGACACCGGCATCACCGACCTCGTCCGCGACGCGAATGGCCGAGCCTGGGTTCGCCTCTTGGGAACCGACGGCAAACAAGCAGCGCTCTGGGTTGACCGGAGCTACCCGATCATCCAGCTCTATACCGGCGACACCCTCGCACCCGAACGACGACGGAAGGGCCTCGCCGCCGAGCCGATGACGTGTCCGCCCAACGCCTTCGCCAGTGGCGACGGGCTAACCAGGTTGGAACCCGGTCAGAGTGTTTCCACGGTCTGGGGGGCGCGTCTCGCCTGAGCGGGACGTAACCACAGCCGACCCGCATACCGGTTCGGCTCGGTGCGCTCCGGGATTCTCCTTCCCCAGGGGATCGAAGAGCTGCGTGGCGGCCAGCGCGTTGAACGGCAGGGCCACGTTGTACTCGACACCTTCGAGGAAGGCAGACTTCAAGTCTTTGAGCAGCACAGCCAGGGCAGTCTCCGCCGTCCAGTTCTCGACTTAGGACCAGTTGTGTACGACCCAGCTGTCGCCGGTGCTGAGCTACAAGAGGTTCAGGATCTCCTGCTCGGGCAGATTGTAGTGCTAGCCCAGCTTCAACCCCTCGGCCACTCCGACGATCAAAACGGGACGCGAAACGACTCTCGATGGGCGGCGCGCTTTCGGTAAAGCCTCGCTGCCCTACACCGCCGCCTTGGATCCCCCGTCGATAGCTATCGTCTGCCCGGTGATCGACTTCGCCCTGTCAGAGGCGAGGAACAGCGCCAATGCAGCAATATCGTTGGGATCGACGAAGCGTTTGATGGATTGCAGACTCAGGGCATCGGCGGTGACTTCGTCGAGGCTGCGTCCGCTGGCATCCGCGCGGCCTTGCAGAACACGGCGGATTCGGTCACCCTCCACTGCTCCGGGGGCGATTGCGTTGACGCGGACTCCGGCGTCACCGAGCTCGGCGGCCAAGGTCTCGGTAAGAGCGATCAGCCCGCGCTTGGTAACGGCGTAGGGGCTTCGGTCCGGGTAAGCGAAACGTCCACCGAGTGAGCTCATGATGATGACGACCCCGGCGTCGGACCTTCTCAAATGCGGGATCGCCAGTCTCGTGACATTGAACGTGCCGGTCAGATTGACGCCGAGAACCGCCTCCCACTGGTCGGGGTCCATCTCCTCCACCGGGGAGGTGGGCCCGGAAATCCCGGCGTTGTTCACCAGCACATCAATACCGCCGAGCGCTGCGGCAGCGCCCTTCACGAACGCCTCGATCGAAGATCGGTCCGACACGTCACAGACGGTCGCCGTGATCGACGGGTTGCCTGCCGTAGCCTCCTGCAAAGCCTTCTCGTTGATGTCGCAAATGTGCACCCGGTCGCCGTTGGCGGCGAATGCCTTCGCCACTGCAAGACCGATGCCGCTTGCGGCAGCGGTCACGACGACGCGTCTCTCGTTGTTCATTTCTATCGTCTCCTCTTGCCTATCTTCTCATCATTGAACTTGGCACTCGTCATGTAATCTCGAGGCCACCGATTTGGTCCAAGCTGTTCGGTCAGTTCGCCTCGGCGCGGCGCCACGTCAAGACAGAGTTGACGGTCTGCCCGCTCGATTGGATCGGCGCCACGGTTCCCAAGTGCAACGTGTCACCGTCGAGTTTCACTCGGCGCGGTTGGGTTTGGCCGGTCCAGTCGGGGAACAGCGATACGAACATGGAATGAGTGAGGGTCTGGGTCTCTTCGTCAACGTGGAACGGACCCGAGTAGGCGATGTAGGAGGTCCCCTCCTGCTGGTACTCCTCGGGGGTTCCTGCGAACCAGTCGCCCGAGGCGAAGTTCGGCCGGTCGGGCTTCGACAGCTGGGCGGACATGTACCCGTCCGGGGTGTACATGATGATCCCCTTGGGCTCGTGTCCCAGCGGCTCGAAAGGGTCCGACCCGTCCACCGGGATCTCCTGGTAGGAGACGAGCTTCCAGGCGCCGATCAGCCTATTCCGTAAACTTTCAGTCATCAATTTCTCCAATTTTCCAGGGACCGCTGACGCGGTTATTGAGTGTCGACAATCGGATGGGGTCTAGGCGAGCGGGCGATATTGACCAGAGCCAAGACGACCAGGGCGGTAATGGCCACGGCGCAGATGAGCGTGGCGTCGAGGTTGCCGATGTGCTGAGAGGCCACTCCCACGCCGATCACCGGGATTATCAGGCCAAGATTGGCGGCCACGAAGTACGTCGAGATGACCTGGCTGCGGTGTTCAGGCGGCGCCAGCTGGCTGGTCGAAGCGAGGCTTGCACCGTATACGAGTCCGACACCGAAACCGCCGATGACCGTCCCGGCAATGAATACCGCCAGGGAAGCCGCGGACAGACCCGCGACTATGACCCAAAGTCCGGCTACCAAGGTAACGAATCCGGCGACCACGGAGACCCGGTGCGCCAGACCCCGGAACAAAACCTCGGCCAGACAGGCGACCGTGAAGATTAGGAACACGACCACGCCTGCCACCGCCGCGTTCGTCTGATGCAAGGTTCCTATTAGAAACGACGGGGCCAATGCTGCGAAGAGGCCGAGCAGAGTGAACGAACAGAAGGCGGCCACACCCGCCGAGATCAGGTCCTTCCGCAGCGCAGCGGGCACCCCGAGGCCGGCGAAGCGAACTGATGGTCGATGTCGGGAGCCCACCGTCTCAGGAGCAAGGTGGACACCCCAGGCGGCGACAATCAGGAGTCCGATGTAGACCACGTAAACGAGCTTCGTGGGCCCGAAGGCGTACTGCGACAGAATCCCGCTCAACAACGGAGCCAGCGCGAGCCCACCCATGGTCGCCAAGGTGGTTACCACCCGGACGCGACTGCTCAACCGCGGTGGGGCGAGCTCCGACAGAGCCGCAGCGGCAGCGCCGGTGACGATACCCGCAGACAGGCCCGACAGTGCGCGGGCGACGAAGAGCATCGCTACGTCAGTCGCCAAGATGAACACGACGCTGCTGATTGCACCCAGCACGATCGCCGTAGCCATGATGGCGCGACGGCCGGCCGCATCCGACGCAGCGCCGAAGAACATCAGTGCCGCCAGCAGCGCGACGGCGTAAACGGCGAAGATCAGGGTGAGCATTCCTGCCGAGAAGCCCCACTGGTGCTGGTAACGCACATACAAGGGGGTCGGAAGGTTCGGTCCCATGAACGTGACCGCGAGGGCCAACGCCACCCACCAAAACGCCCGCCGCCCAGGTTCCGCAAGCTTCCCAACCACGCCGGAGGGACCTGACAACCCGTGGTCGGCGCCGAGGGGCGTGCTCATAGCGTCTCTCCGATCGGCCCAAGGAGCTTCCATGCGCTCTGCCACGGCAGGCCGTCACGAACGTTGAGTGCGATGTTCAACAGTGCCATCTCCTCCAACGACCGGGCCATCCGTAGTCCGCCGGCATCGACCACCCGGTAGCCCAACGAGCGAGCGAAATCACCTACCTTTGCCTTGGCGGCAGGATCGTCGGCGGCGATAAACGCGTCCAGCGGGGTGCCATCTTCGGTGCGACGCGAGTGGCGCCCGGCAAAGATGGTGTTGAAGGCTTTTACAACCACCGTCCCGGGTAGCTTCGCCTGCAGTTCCTCGGCGCCGGACACACCGCTGGTCAGCAGATCGCTCGCCGTTTCGTTCAACGGATTCGTCGCGTCCACGACAACTTTGCCGGTCACCGAGTTGCCGAGTTCGTCGGCGATAGCCGTCACAGCAGGATAGGGAACAGCGAAAAGCACGATTTCAGCACCGCTGGCCGCCTCGACGTTCGACGTGGCGGCCTTCACGCCGGCCTCACGCGCCGCCTTCAATGCCTCTTCCCGGTCAATGGCCGACATGGTGACCTGGTGGCCGGCGGCTGCTGCGGCCCTGGCCAGTGCCCCACCGACATTGCCTGCCCCCAATATGGCGATCTTCATTTGGACTCCCATCTATCTGTCTCGTCATAAGTTGATATGACAGATAATAGCCCCACTTGCATGACTTGTCAACCTCTGTATGGTAAGATATCTGGCATGGAAGTGAGCGAATCGTCAGGCGATGACCTAGTGACCACCGTCGGGCGCTTGATGGAGGTAAGCAGCGCCTTGGACCGCCAGCTCGGCCGGTCCCTGGAGCAGCTATGCGGCATCGGACACTCGTGGTTCGAGGTGCTGCTGCGAGTCTCGCGGGCACCTGATGGACAGATGAGTATGGGAGCACTCGCCGAGCAGATCGTGCTTACCAGCGGTGGCGTGACCCGCCTCGTCGACCGCATAGTCGGCGCCGGCTACCTCCGACGCGTCCCCTGCGCCACGGACCGGCGGGTTTCCTACGCGGCCATCACCCCCGAAGGGCGAGAGAAGCTCCAAGAGGCACTCAAGGTACACGTCGACAACTTGCAGAATGTCTTTGCCGGCTTCAACCGAGACGACCTCGGGCAGCTGGACATGCTCCTTGACCGGATACGGCTGAGGCTGGGCGCGCAAAAGTTACCGTAGGAAGAAAACGGCTCCTCTGCTGCTGGCCGTCAGGGGAAATGAAATAACAGGCTCATCCTCGTCGACGGCCAGGTGGCAGAGTTCTCCCGCACTGGCTGCGACAACTTCCGGGTGCCACGGCCAAGCAGGCTGAACGGAAGGCCCAGAGAAACCCCGGCGGCATGATGCCGAAAGACAAACTCACCAAGTTCGTTGTGCTGACCGGCTGAAACCGCCCCTTGAGTAGATCAATATGAGGCAAAGTGGATCGCGTTGTCAACATTCTTGTTGACAGTTGGTCACTGCCGCCGCGGCACACGACGCACGGGCTCGCTCGTACGAGTGCCGCCCTCGGGACTTGCGAGCTGGCGCTCCAAATCCGTGAAGGCGGCGATGATGTCAGGCGCCTCGAAGGCTCGGTTCCGGCGGCCGACGGTCACCTGTTTCAGGATTCCCACTTCGACGAGACGTGCCACGGCCTCGTTCGTGTGGACGAAGCTCCTGCCGATGAAATTGGCCGCGCTGCTGACCGAGATGACGGGGGCGCCCACCAGCAGCCGGAGAAGAAGGTCGGCAGACGACCGGGCACGGACCCGCCCCAAACGTTCCCGCCACTCCGTCTCGATTGCCTGTGCCCGCCGCTCGAATGACGAGGCGTCCTCGACTGCTCTCGTGCACGCCGTGGCGAAGCGTCCGATCCACAGGTTGACGCCGTCGCTCGCCTTTCTCGACGTTACCGGTCCCCGGTAGCGGTAGGCAGTGAGTGCGTCGATGTAGTCCCTAGACCACGTCGCCAAGATGAGCGAGACCGGCGGCAGCACTCGGGGTGCCAACCCTCGGCGACGAAGGATCAGGTGGATCAGGGCTCGCCCAGTTCTCCCGTTGCCGTCCACGAAGGGGTGGATCGTCTCGAATTGGGCGTGCGCGATGGCTGCTTGGGCGACAGCAGGCAGCGAGTCGTCGTTGGAGAAGGTGACGAGGTCTGTGACCAGGTCGGCGACGTACTCCGGCGGTGGGGGGACGAAAGCGGCCGCACAGGGGTTGTATTCGCTTCCGCCGATCCAGTTCTGCTGCTCGCGGAACGTCCCGCCGTAGGACGCAAGCCTCGTGGTGACGAGGAGGCGCTGGTGCACGCCGAGGATGAGATCGGTCGTGATCTGGTTGCCGGGTCTGACGTGCTCGATGGCGTACGCCATGGCATCGATGTTCCCGAGGACTTCAACGGCCGTGACGTCGCTCGAGTCATCACCAAGGTCTCGGGCTGCTTCTGCTCTCAGCAGCCTTCGTGCTCCGATCTCCAGTCCTTCGATCCGAGAGGAGGCGACGGACTCCGCCCGGAGCAGGATGCGGGCAAGTGACTCGGTGTCGACGAGGCTGGCTGCTTCGACGTTGAGGCGAGTGATGGCAGCTTCGGCGTCGGCGATGTCGGCCGCGACGTCCCCCTCGATGACAAAGCGACGTCCGACCAGCGGGTCCGGCACGTAGGCTTCGTACTCGCACCCGCGGTTGTCCTTGCGGGAGGGACCGGCGTGCTCGCTGAACCAGCGACGGCGGATAACCGTAGACATGGCTGCTCCTTACTTACGTTTACTCTACAACCGTAAATAATGTCTATGTGTAGTTACGGCTTCGCCTCACTAGACCCGGCCTCTCCCGCGCCGTCCAGCAACCGATCCAGCGCCACCTTGGGGATGAGGATGGCCTGCCGATGCGGATGCAGGGAATCTCGCCACGGCTCACGGCTCACGGCGTCGTAGGAGGTCGCTCGGGCGATGCCGAGCACGACTGCTGCTTCCTCGACGGTCATGGCGCGGCGCTGCAGCGGGCGCTCCTCGATGGCCGGCCCGATGGTCCGGGCTCGACATGGAAATCTTCCCACCCGATGATGGCCACCGCCTCATCCAAGGCGTCGCTGTGGTCATGCCACAAGGTCGGACTGCGTGAGGGTCATCCGTCCGATGGTGAGAGAATTCGCCAGCTCTGGGAGGTCGACCTCGTCACGCATGGCTTAAGTCTTGTGTCAGCGCTACCCCGAGGTGGCCATGAACGAGCAAAACCGACAATCGGCGGCGAGTGTGGATCGGTAGGTTCGCTCTCACAGGAGACCAGGCGGCAAGTTACCTCGACGCATCGCCTCTTCGTCCCAGAAAATAGCGAAGATGCGGTTCTGCCCGCCGGGCATTTTCGCATTCTTGAGCTTCATCCATTGATCCCGGATTCCACGCGCTTCGTCGTTGAGAATCACTGCAGACACCGCCTTGCGCATCTCGTAAGCGACGAGATCAGCGATCTGGATCCCTACCGCCGATTCGGAGTCGGCAAACGTCACGTCGGCGAGGGGTTGGTCAGTCGTCTCCTTCAGCTCCTTAACTCGGTGACCGACGCGCCCGCTGAAGTCCTTCTTCTCGTCGCAGATGAGATCGATTTTCTCCTGGGTGCCGAGAGCGTTGTTCATCATGCGTTGGGCGTCGAGCATGTAATCGAGGACATGCTGGAATGCGAGCAGCCAGGGCGCGTCTCGTCGCTCGCGTGGATGTGCCTTCCTGATCACCGGAGCGGCGATCTCCTTGAAGCACGCAAGATCTACTGCGGTTGCGAACACAGTTGGGAATGGGAGAGGGTTGACGGCGATGAGATCGAGGAAGCGACCGGCCGCAGCGCACCGCTCGGCCGGATCGGTCCAGGTCTTCCACAATCCTCTGCGATTCTCGCAGTGCTCGGCGTGGAACTCCGGTATTTCGTACTCGCTCAGTAGCTCCTGCCAAGGCCGAACGATGAGCATCCAGTCGGCGGCCCGAGCAAACACGCACGTAATGACGAGGCACGTGTCGTCCTCGCTCTCGTCGCAGTATCCAACGAACTTGAACGGAACCATGAAATCAATACCCCAGACGTCGCATCCGGCTCTCCAACGAACTCATGGCGCCAGTTCTATGCGGCGGACGGCAGCACGGCGGGTTCCTTCTTGGCTGCGAGGACCTGGCCCATGACGGTGGCTGCAGCCCGGTTCCGTCCCTTGCCCTGGCGGACCCGGACGTACGCCCCGCTCGGGCTCTCGACAATATCGTCGACCATCACGTGCGCAACCTCCTGGAGGCGGAGACCAGTCGCAAGCATGAAGGAGACGAGGAGCCGATCACACTCTTTGTCCGCTGCGGCAAGGAGCCGTCGCTCCTCATCGGCGCTGAAGGTCTCTGGCTCGAACTGTTCGAGCTTCGGACCGACGACACGGAGGACCGTCTCGTCCATGGAGTAGCCCTCATGGAGGCAGAAGGACGCAAACGTCTTGAGTACTCGGTGATAGCCGGTGACCGAGCGAGCACTGAGGCCAGGGTCGCGGAGGTCTGACTCGAATGCTTTGAGCGATCCGGCAGTGAGGTCGGCAGCAGTCCTGATGCCATAGTCGGCCCGGAACTGTTCAGTGCGGGCGTCGGAGAGGATCGAGGCGTAGGTATCCGTGGACGCAGGAGCGAGATTCCGGCGACGGCAGCCGGCAGGGAACCGGGAGACAGCGGTCTCCCAGCTTGTCCCGGCATCTTCGGGATGCTCGGGGGTTGGGGCAGGGCGTGGTCTACGCCGCTGGACAGGAGCCTGGCTCATCGTCCTTTCTCGAATGGTGCTGCACTCTCATATGTGCAATTATACACAAACGTGCGCAAAAATTAGGAGCAGAAGTTTCGGGGTTTTTCAGCTAAAACGCTAAAGGATGCTCGTGAGAGATTTGTGCACTAAATCCAGTTCCATATGGCTATGAGCCGGATGGAAGTGCCCCCGGGAGGAATTTAACCTCTACACAAGGTTTAGGAAATAATTGACGTTCGTTTGAGATCAGATCGCGAAAACCCAGCAATAACAGCATATATTTCGGGTTGTTGATAAAAAGTCGGACCGCACTGAAAATCTATGCTCATCGGGTATTTCGGATGCCGTCTGCTGATAGTCGTGCTCCCTGGTCGATGGTTATGCTCAAGTCTTCTGTCAGCGGGGAGAGCGTTCGATGACCATAGGCTCGGATACATCCCAAGTCCGGAAGTTCCACTCTGTGACGAGGTGCCGGTGTTTGAGTAGTGGTGATATACTGACACCAGAAGTTCACGTCTCACGTGAGGTACTGGCGTCATGATGGTGCAGACCGCTGGGATCAGCGGACGCAGTCGAACGGAGCTCGCGAGGGTCCTGGCCGGTGGTCGGCGGTTCATCGCACCTGCTGATGCTGCCAATGCCCTTGGCATTGACTCTGAGGCTGCTGCGAAGAAGCTTGCACGGTGGGCCACTGAGGGATGGCTACGACGTGTACGCCGGGGGCTGTACATCGGCGTGCCCGTGGATGCAGCGAACCCTGCTTCGTGGTCGGAAGATGCGCTCACCGTGGCATCCGAGGTGTGGGCGCCCTGCTACTTCTCCGGTTGGACTGCTGCCAGTCACTGGGCGCTCACGGAACAGGTCTTCCGGACCACTGTGCTCAAGACTTCAGCGCGAGTCCGGGCATCCTCGGTACGACTTTTGGATCATGACTATCTCGTGCAGCATGTCCCAGAAGATGCTCTGGCCTGGGGACTGAAGACGGAGTGGAGGGATGACGTCCGTCTTCGCTTCGCAGACCCCGCACGGACCGTGATCGACATTCTGGACACGCCGATGATCGGTGGTGGGATGCGCCACGGTGCAGAGGTGCTTTCGACCTACCTCGACGATCACGATCCATCACTCCTTGTGGAGCATGGGGACCGCTTGGGGAATGGTGCAGTGTTCAAGCGGCTTGGCTACCTTGTCGAGGCGCTGGGCATCGACAACCCGCCACTCATTTCTGCATGCCAGGAACGGGTGTCGTCAGGCATCTCTGCACTTGATCCCAACGGCCCGCCGGACGGCCGTCAGGTCATGCGCTGGCGTCTCCGTGTCAATGTGAGCGTTACGCGGGAGGGAGCATCGTGATCCCGAAGCGGGAACTGGCTGCCCTCCGAGCTGAGTGGCAGTTGAGCCAAGACGTCATAGAACGGGACTACCTCCTTGGATGGCTCCTTGCAGGCATTGCGAACCATGAGGCGCTCAGGCACACCTGGATTTTCAAGGGCGGGACGTGTCTTCGGAAGTGCTACTACGAGACGTACCGGTTCTCGGAGGACCTGGACTTCACCATCGTTGATGGCGGGCCTGAGAAACCAGAGGACCTATCGGTGATC
Organism: Actinomycetes bacterium; assembly: GCA_021823385.1. The sequence goes on along the minus strand of JAKAOC010000018.1, from coordinate 1,993 downwards.
TTTGGCGAGATCGCCGGTTGGGTCCGCGAAGAATCCGGCATCGAGCTGGTGCTCGATGCCAAGTCGTTCCAGCGGAGGAAGAACAAGCGGGAGCACCCGACGACGCAAGGGAGAATCGCGTATCGGGGTCCGAATGGGAACCCCTCGATGCCCAAGGTCAAGCTCGATCTCACCTCCGACGAAGAGCTCGTCGATGAGCCAGACCTCCGCCATATCCAGCATCCATACAGTGATTCGCCGCCCGTGGAGGGAGTGCTCTGCTATTCGATCGCAGAGCTGTTCGGAGAGAAGCTACGTGCGCTCGCAGAACGATGCCGACCAAGAGACCTGTACGACGTGGTCCACATGCACAGGCATCCGGACCTCATCGGCATGGACGGAGCCGTGCGTGTCGTCCTCGAACGGAAGTGCGCTTACGCAGGCATCGAAGTCCCGACGGCGGATGTGATCCGATCGTCCCCATTCCGATCAGAGATCGAAAGTGAGTGGGAGAACATGCTCGGCCATCAGCTTCCTCGACCGCTTGCTCCGTTCGAGAGCTTCTGGAGTTCGCTCGACGACGTCTTTGGATGGCTTGCAGGAACCCTTCGCGCTCCTGAACTGAAGCGAGCCCAGTTCGGCAATGTGGATACCACCTGGGAAGCTCCCACCGCGATCACGTCATGGCGATATGGCGTACCACTCGAACTGCTCCGCTATGCAGGGGCGAACCGTCTCATGGTGGACATCGATTATCGCGCAGAGAACGGAAGGTGGGGTGCTCGACGCGTCGAGCCGTATTCCCTACGGATGACTCAAGACGGGAATCTCATCCTCTTCGTCGTCAATGACGACGGCGAGCTTCGGAGCTACCGGGTCGACCGCATCGCAGGTATCCGGCCAACGGCAGTGCCGTTCACGCCGAAATTCGTGGTCGAGTTCTAATCTCCTCGACCGAAGTTGGGTCACGACGTGGGTTCCGACGGCCCAGCACCGTCCAGCAAGCGTTCCAGGGCCACCTTGGGGAGGAGGATGCGCCTGCCGATGCGGATATGCAGGGAACCTCGCCACGGCTCACGGCGTCGTAGGCTGCCACCCGGGAGCTGACCGTGCGCTATCACCGCACCTCGGAGCTGATGGAGCGCCTGGCCATTGCCAGGGCGGAGGGGACCATGCGCTCGGTGCTGTCGTTCTATCGCAAGCTTGATCTATTGCTCTTGGACGATTTCGGGCTATCGGCAGTGCCGGTCTCGGCCTCCAGGGAGTTGCTCGAGATCCTGGACGAGAGGAGCGAGACCGCCTCCACGGTGATCGCATCCCAGTTCCCTCCCGAGAGCTTTGCCCGCCTGATCGAGGATCCAACCGCGGCCGATGCGATCTGTGACCGCATCACCGCCGGAGCCATCGTGGTCAGCCTCACCGGCGAGTCCATGCGCCGGCTGAAGAGCAGGGCCAAGGGATGAGGGCGGCGCGGGGGCTGCGCATCCTGGCATCCGCCTCCGGCGGCTGCATCGGGGGATGCGCCCCCGCCCGCCCAGGGAGAGAAATGGAGGAAGTGATGAGCCTGAATATTCCAGAACCCTTTTCCACCCATTCCAGCAACTCGTTACCAGCTCCCACGATGCTAACGGTTCCGCGACCACGGATGCCGGCGGAACCGTGTCCCCGGTGGAGACCTGCTCCCCCGGGGCCCGTCTTGCCCTTGCACCTGCGAACGGAGCGAGAGACCCGTTTCTCGGATAGGGATCCACGGCAGTAGTAGGCGCCCTGTGCCCTGTGGCAGGCGCAAAGCGCCTTCCACAAGTGCAGGGCGCTCATCCATCTGTGGCCCCTTTCCGCTCCGCCAGTAGCTTGCGCATCGAGTCCCCCTTCAGTTCGATTCCATGCGCGGAGTAGACGATTCGGTCCATAACCGGCTCTTCAGCTTTTAGCGGGGTGGGGTGCGCATTTCCTGACGCGCGATCCCGCTTTGAGAAGCTCGAACCGGTTCCCTCTTGACTCACGTGCGAAATGC
>JAKAOC010000512.1 GCA_021823385.1 Actinomycetes bacterium | reverse complement strand
GGCCTCCTTGTACTGGGAGCGCACCGGGTCGAGCAGCTCTTCCCGGCTCTCCGAGCAGGACTGCCAGTCGGCCCAGATCATGGCGACGGCGCCCGGATCATCAGGGGCGAGCTGCACCCCTTCGGGCAGCAGGGCCGCCACCTTGGAGGGATCGGTCCGATACTCCACCGTGAGCAGGTCACCCGAGTAGTACCAGGGCGGCGCAGGAATTATCGAGGCTTTTCCGCTGGCGGTGCGCGGATAGAGGAAGCCGGCTTGTGCGGGCAAGTGGGTCTCCTTGGGTGCATGGTCGACGGCTGCCGGAGTGCCCGGCCGAGGCGTCATTTGGCTACAAATGACTCCACAAAGCTACCAAGGTCGGCCGGATATTTAGGGAAAGATGCCTTCAAAACCTGCGTGCGTTCCAAGTCAGCGCGCATGGCGGGAGAGGAAGCCCTCGAGCAGCGCGTTGACCTCCTCGGGCTTCTCCTGCTGGATCCAGTGGCCTGCGCCGGGTATCAGCTCTACGGACTCGAGCGCATCGAAGCGCCCCGCCAAGGATTCGATGCTGGCCCGGGCGCCGGGGAAGCTGACCACCGGATCCAGCGAGCCTGCCACGAAGATCGCGGGCGGCTCTATCTTCTTCCCTGCCCAGGGAGCGGTCAGGGCCCAGTTGCGATCAATGTTGCGGTAGAAGGCGAGCGGGCCGGCGAAGCCGTTGCGTTCAAAACCTTCTGCGAAGCGGCGCAGGTCGGAAGGAGAGAGCCAGGGCATCAACTGCTCGGGGGGCTCGGGCAGGGACTCCAGCAGGCTTTTGTCCGGCAGCTTCGTCAAGGTGGAGATCCCGTGCTTCAGGCCCGCTTCTCCCGAGACCGCGTAGAAAAGCACCGCCAACGATCTGTAAACGTCGAGCTCGAGCTCCGCCTCCGCTACGCCCGGCTCTTGGAAATAGACCTGATAGAAGCCCTCCCCCACCCTCTGGCGCAGGATCCCGATGGGTGGAACCGGCGGCCTTGCTCCGTAGGGGACGCTCAGCCCGGCGACCGCGCTTACGAGGTCGGGCCGAAACAGGGCGGTGTTCCAGGCGACCGAGGCTCCCCAATCGTGCCCCACGAGCGCAAACGGGCCGGGCTTAAGCGCGTTGGCCACAGCCAGCACATCGCCGGCCAGGTGCATCGCCGTGTAGCTTTCCACCTCGACCGGGTTGTCCGAGTTCCCGTAGCCACGGTTGTCTATGGCAACACATCTCCATCCCAGCGAGGCAAGGTGTTCCATTTGGTGGCGCCAGGAGTACCAGGACTCCGGGAAGCCGTGCACCAGCAGCACCAGCGGTCCCGAACCGGCCTCCACGTAGTGGATCCGCGTTCCGGAGGAGTCCACGTGTCCCTCGCTGAACTGCATTCTTCGCGCCCTCCTACGGTTTGCGCCCGGGCGCTACCAAGGATACGCATCCAAAGCCGTCCGCGGCGTCGAAGCCGAGCCCAGTTCCAAGGTCATCGCTCCGGCATGCATCGGCGCCCCATGGCGTAGATGATCGCGAGCCGCAAGTCCGGCATGCCGCCAGGAGAAGGTCTTCAACTGCGGTTACGCTTTGCGCATGCCAAGCGGCTCGCAACCCTCCGTTCCGGCCGGCTACCGCTCGGTCTCGACATGGCAGCAGCCCGATCCCCCCGACGCGTTGCCGCTACGAATCGAAGTTGTGGACGAGGTGGCCGGTAGAATCCTCCGCCTTTCGCCGGGGCGTTTGCGGGTTGGGATCGACGGCCGCACCGGCGCGGGCAAGACCTGTTTCGGCCATGAACTCGGCGCCGCGATCCGCCGGCGCGGAAGGCCGTCTCCGCGTCTCTGCTTCTCGTCCCCGCCGTCTTTGAACGACCGTTTCCGGCGCAGGTGCATTGACACCTGAAACCACTGAAACTAATCTGAATAGCACCATGATGGATGTGAACCTCGACAAGGCGGATGCCACCCCCCTTTATTTGCAGGTCGCGCGCGAGATCCGCCGGGCCATCGCAGACGGCGAAGCCCTGCCGGGCGAAAGGATGCCACTGGCAAAGGACTTGGCGACCGTGTTGGGGGTGAACAAGAACACCGTGCTCAGGGCGCTTCGCGAGTTGAGGGACGAGGGACTGCTCGAATTCCGGCGGGGCCGCGGAATCACGGTTGCCGGCACCCCCGAACGTGGGGCGGTGCTCGCCATGGTCGACGACCTGCTGACCTTCGCACGCAGCCGCGGATACAAATCCGAGGACGTCATATCGATGATCCAAAAGACCGTCGGTTGAAGGAGGGTCGATGAAGACGATTCCCGCCTCTGGGCAATTCACCCCGGTGCAAGAGGATCCACAAGCTTTGATCGAGGAAGCCCGGCGCTTGCGCCGGCGAAGAGTGCGGAGGGGATCTTTTGGAGCCGCCGTGCTCGCCGCGGCAGCCGTGACCACTCTGCTTCTCGATGGCGGGCGTGGCGGCGGCTCGGGGCCCCCTGCAGCACCCAAGCCGGCGTCGCAAGCCGAGCTGCGAT
>JAKAOC010000511.1 GCA_021823385.1 Actinomycetes bacterium | reverse complement strand
GCCAGTTTCTTCCGCGCAGATTCCGAGCTCACCTCGCTGAATCTCGATCGGCGTGGAACTGTTCAGGTCTCGGCGACGCTGTTCGAGCTTCTCGAGGTGTATCGCAACGCGTTCCGGATAAGCAGTGGGGCGATTGACGCCGCCGTCGGTGCCGATCTTGCCGAGCTGGTCCGGGATGGAAACCCGGCGGTGCACGCGGCGGCGCTCACCGCGCCCAAGCTCGACTTCTCGTCGGTCTCGTTGGACCCCCGAAATTTGACCGTAACCCGCCCGGTGGGCCTCTTGCTGGACCTGGGCGGTCTTGGCAAGAGTTGGCTTGCCGACCGCGTGGCGAAGCGCATGGTTCACGCCGGCGGGGGCGGGGTTGTCGTCAACCTCGGCGGCGACATCGCCATTGGGGGCGAGGCCCCCAGCGGGGGATGGCCAGTACGCATCACGGAGGATGCCTCCCTCGATCCCGACGCGGCCGGACAGATCGTGCATCTGTCCTCTGGCGCGATTGCGACCTCTTCACGCCTTACGCGCCGATGGCTCGACTCCGAGGGTCAGCTTCGCGAGCACCTGGTTGGAGTGGATGATACCAGCGGAGTCGGCGTCGCGATAGTAACCGCCACCGCTGCCGCGGGCACGGCGCTGGAGGCCAACGTGGCGACATTGTCCACGTTGCTTGCGGGGCCAAGGGGCGTTGCGGTGATGGCTCGCTTCGGGTATCCCGCTTTGCTGAGGGGCTCGGACGGTACCGCCGTGACGCTAAGCGGCTGGCCGTCGCGTGGATCCCGTCGTTCGGCCGAGCGGCGCCTTGAGGCGGCGATATGATCGCCACTGCCACCGTTCTGGCCGCAATCGGCGGGAACCCCAAGCTTCTCTGGTACCTGACCCGAGCCACCGGGATTATTGCAATCCTTCTACTTGCCGCAGTTGTCATCCTGGGAATGGTCACCGCGTCCAAGGCCGCCCCCAAGGGATTTGCCAAATTCCTGGTTCCTGACCTGCATCGCCGACTATCAATTTCAGCGGCCGTCTTTCTCGGCATCCACATCATCACGGCGCTCCTGGACAGCTTCGTCCATATCGGGCTCGCGGCTTCGATCATCCCCTTCATCTCCAGCTACCGGCCGATCTGGGTTGGCTTCGGGGCGATCTCGTTCGACCTGCTGCTGGTGGTCATTGGCACCTCGGTGATCAGGCACCGTTTCTCCCAGGGCCCGTGGAAGAAGATCCATTACGCCAGCTGGCTTGTCGTGAGCTTTGCACTTTTCCATGCCATGGGAACCGGCTCCGACGCACGCGTGGGTCTGGTGGAGGGCATTTACATTGTCCTGGTGGGCGTGGTGGCGCTGGCCGCGATCTTCAGGACAGCGACCGATGCCCAGCTGCGCAAGTTGGCCAAGGTGGGTGGCGGTGCCGTTATCCTGGCGGTGCCGGTCCTGGCGCTCGGCTGGTCCTTCAAGGGACCGCTGCGCACTGGGTGGGCATCCGCCTCCTCGAGCTTTTCCCTGCTCCCCAAGGTGACCACCACTGCGGCGTTGAAATCTTCGGGCAGCGGTTCAGGTTCGAACTCCTTTGTCTGGCCCGTGAACGGCTCGGTGCAGGGGACCGTATCGATCGTCAACTCGAACTCCGGGACTTCCACGGTGACCCTGGCCGGGACCGTCACCGGGACCGGGGACGTGGTGACCGTGCGCCTTGTCGGTTCGGTTCAGCAGGGATCGCTTGTCCTGCAAGGGTCCTCTGTCGCCATAGGGACCTCCTCCGCGCCGAACACCTACACCGGACTGGTGGCCCAGGCCGGGGGTTCAACCTTGGTGCTCTCCCTGCACGGGGCGCAAGGAACTGTTACGGGCGCCCTATCCGTCAATATCAGTGGAAGTTCCTTCTCCGGCCAGCTGCAGGCGCCGGCCGCGTCGGCATCCTAGCCAAAGTCCCAATGAGCACCAATTAGCCGTAACCACTACAGACCGGATGAAGTTCGAGGAGGAGAAAAGGTGATCGAGAGCGTTTCAGTAAGCATTATGGCGCCAACTGGTCCCAGGCGGTTGTCACAGGGTTGGGAGTCAGCCCATAGGCCCGCCCCTTCGGGCAGGGTGGCGTTCGTCTCCGACCTTTCCACGCGCCCCCGGCTCGTGATGCCCCTCGCCGAGCACGTCGCAGCCTACGGCAGGCTGCCGGGAGGGCTGACCTTGGGCATGGCGCTGGATACCCTGCGTGCAGCCAATCTGACCGGCCGCGGGGGAGCCGGCTTCCCATTCTGGAAGAAGCTTCAAGCCGTGGCCACTGCCGAGAGCCGCAAGAGCCCGGTCGTGATCGCAAACGGATCGGAGTCGGAACCCCTCAGCAAGAAGGACACGCTTCTGCTGAAGAACAACCCTCACTTGGTTCTGGATGGAATCTCTTTGGTGGCCGGCCTCCTGGGCGCTAAGAGTGCCTATCTATACGTAAAGGACCGTGAAGCGCACTCCGCGGTGAACGCGGCGATGAGGGAGCGCCGCGAGCGCGGGAT
>JAKAOC010000510.1 GCA_021823385.1 Actinomycetes bacterium | reverse complement strand
GACTATCCCTGCGAAAAACCTCAGGCGCGGATGATCCGCGCGAATGCGTCAGCGTCCAAGCTAGCACCGCCAACCAGCAGGCCGTCCACGCCCTCCGCCTCCAGCAGCTCGGCAGCCGTGACCGGAGTGACCGAACCTCCGTATTGCACGCGAACCGCGTTGGCAACGCCCTCCCCGTAGAGGGTGGTGAGCTCCTCGCGAATCAGCTGAGCGCCACTTGCGGCATCGTCGGGTGTGGCCACCCGGCCCGTGCCGATCGCCCAGATCGGCTCATAGGCGATGACGAGGGTTGAAACCAGGTCGCCCGGCAGCTCTGAGACCGCGGCGCGGACTTGCCCCATAAGCACGTCGTCGGTTCTTCCCTCTTCGCGCTGCTCCAGGGTCTCCCCGACGCAGAGAACAGGGGTCATCTGCTCCGAAAAAACCGCCGCGAGCTTCTTGGCCACCACCTCGTCCGTCTCACCGAAGATCCTGCGGCGCTCGGAATGTCCGACTATCACGTAACGGACGTTTAGCTTGGCAAGCATTGATGCGGACACTTCGCCGGTGTAGGCCCCAGAGGCTTCGTAGTAGCAGTTCTGGGCGCCGAGGGAGAAGCGCATCCTGTCACTTTCGATGAGCAGCTGAATCGACCGCAGATCTGTTGCGGGCGGGTGCAGGCTGATCTCGGCGAAGCCGTAGTCAACGTCGCGAAGCTCGAAATAAAGCTTCTGGACCAGCTGGATGGCCTCCAAGTGGTTCAGGTTCATCTTCCAGTTGCCGCTGATTAGCCTGTAGCGCCCGGTCCTGGGATTCGGACGCAGCTCGTGACCCTTCTTCGCAGCCATTTTGCCTCCTTGTCCGATGCCCGCCACCAGGCTCAAAGCCCGCCACGAGCCTAACCGAGGGCCTTCCGCCCACGGGCACCTCGCCGCAGAGCCCACGGACTCCGGCGCGGGCCACTTGGGCGTTATGCGCGAAAGTTGACGGCGCCCCGCAGCGCGGCCAGGCCGGGCAGATCGCCCTTCTCGAGCAGCTCAAGCGAGGCCCCGCCGCCGGTGGAGAGATGGCTGATCTCCCCTGCAAGCCCCGCCTCGTCCACGGCTGCCGCCGAGTCCCCTCCACCGACCACGCTGAATGCCTTGGAAGTGGCCACCGCGTGGGCGATCGCAAAAGTCCCCTTGGAGAGTCGCGCGTCTTCGAAGACGCCCATCGGCCCGTTCCACAGGATGGTGGCGGCGCCGGAGATCACCTCGCAAAAGCCGGCTATGGTGGCCGGCCCTATGTCAAGGCCTCGATGCCCACTGGGAACGGAGCCACTGACAAGGGTCGGCTCGACCCCACTCGCGCCTCGACCGAACTTCTCGCCGCTCGGCAACACGGCCGAATCGACCGGCACCAGAACCTTGGCGCCGGCGTCGAGGATGCGCCGGCAGGCCTCCACGCGGTCCGGCTCGAAAAGCGAGTCGCCCACGTCGAGGCCCTGGGCCGCGAAAAAGGTGTAGGCCATAGCCCCACCGATAAGCATGTAGTCGACCTTTGGAAGCATGGCCTCGATGAGAGCCAGCTTGTCGGACACTTTCGCCCCGCCGATGATCGCCACAAAGGGGCGGACCGGATCATCGAGCAAGCCGGAGATGACCTCGTACTCCCTGGCGAGCAGGCGCCCCGCAGCGGAGGGAAGGAACCGGGGCGGCCCGACTATGGAAGCGTGCGCGCGATGCGCGGCACCGAAGGCATCGCTGACAAAGGCGTCCTGGTCCTTGACGAGCGTCGCCACGAAGCCGGCGTCGTTACCCTCCTCGCCGGGGTTGAAGCGCAGGTTCTCGAGCACCTCCACCTCGGGGTGGATCAAGCGGAGGTAGTCCTGCACGGGCTTCATGGAGTACTTCTCCACCACCTGGCCCTTCGGCCGGCCGATGTGCGAGCACACCGTGACCTTGGCGCCTTCGGCAAGAAGCCACTCGATAGTGGGCAGCGACGCACGAATCCGGAAGTCGTCGACGATCGTGGCCGTCCCGTCATCGCCATAGGCGAGAGGAACGTTCAAGTCGGAACGTACCAGTACGCGCTTGCCCTTGATTTTGCCCAGGTCCTCGAGGACGGGAATTCTCTTCATCAACAAACCTCTCCGGAGATGCGGGGAATGGAGGCTCCTCTTAGAGCGACGCGCCCACCATTGCCGTCAAGTCCACCAAGCGGCTCGAGTAACCCCACTCGTTGTCGTACCAACCGAACACCTTGGCCAGGGTGGTCCCGTTCTCGAGGTCCATCACCATGGTCATGGTGGCGTCGAAGGTGCACGAGGCCGAGGTCCCGACGATGTCGGAGGAGACTATCGGGTCCTCCGAGTACACCAGGACCTTGGAAAGGGGCCCGGAAGCCGCGGCGGCCGCGAAGGCCCCGTTGATCTGATCCTTGGTATAGGTGCCGTTCAGGACGACGGTCGCATCGGTGATGGATCCGTCCGGAATCGGCACCCGCAGTGAGGTGCCGTCCAAACGGCCTTTCATCGAGGAAAG
>JAKAOC010000509.1 GCA_021823385.1 Actinomycetes bacterium | reverse complement strand
CGTGGCCGTCGTAGCCGCCATCCTGCTTGGCCTGGTGGCCTTCCAGCAGGTGAACGCACTCGGCTTCTATGGTCCCCTGGACAACTGGCTGAACGCCCACACCGGCTGGCCCGGTTACCCGAACCCGATCGACTACTTCGGTTTCATCGCTCTCTTCGCCTACGTCCCGACACTCGTCTTCAAGGCCGGCAGCAAGCTCTTCTCCAAGGGCACCATCGCCAAGAACACCGGCACCTTCATGACGAGGCGCAGCGAGTTCCGCAACTGGTTCGTCGCCGGCATGTATGCGATGATCCCGATCGTCGGCGCCGATTACTTCGCTCGCCAGCTGCCGAAGTTCTTCAAGCACGCAACCAGGATCGTCCCGGCTGTCGCGCATCCCTTCGGAGTCTCGGTGGCCTCCCTCTACAACTTCCGCATCCTGCAGGATCCCCGCATCATCGCGGTGCAGGTCGGCGTGATGGGACTCGGCGTGATCGGGTCGATCTACGCCTCGATTCGGATCTCCAAGCGCGACCTGGTGCTGGCCAAGCCCCGTTCGGTAGCCCCGCGCCTCTACTTCGTCGCCACGATCCTGGTTATGGGCATTGCTCTCGCACTGCTCTACATCCCCATGGCTGCTGCTAACTAGGAGGCCAAGGAAAGATGACTCTCACTCAATCAACCTCGCGCCTTGCAGAAGCCGGCGCCCTCCCCCTCCACTCCGTTGAGATAATGACCGACCGCTGTGCCGGTTGCCAGGAGTGCTACGTCCGCTGCCCAACGGCCGCGATCGGGTTCGACGAGATCAACTGGATCGTTACCGTCGACGACGCCCTGTGCGTGGCATGCGGACAATGCGAGCGCACCTGCCCGTTCAGCGCCATTCGCGTACACGGCGAGCCCGAAGTCGGCCAGAGCCACCGCCACGAGATCGCCCATCTCACCATCCCGGCCTTGCAGCCCTGGGAGGAGACTCGGCGAGGGTTCGAGAAGCTGGAAGAAGCAATGGCCGAGGCGGCCCGCTGCCTCCAGTGCCCCGATCCCACCTGTGTCAGGGGTTGCCCGGCGCACAACGACATTCCTTCGATGATGCGCTCGGTAGTCGCAGGCGATATCGACGCTGCCAGGAGTGCCTTCGAGCGCACCAGTCACATCGGCTCTATCTGCTCTCGAGTCTGCAACCAGAGCGCGCAGTGCGAAGGCGCTTGCTCGTGGACGTTGGCGGGCACCGAGGCAGTGGCGATTGGACTGGTGGAGCGCTACGTGTTCGACCACTCTGAGCCCCACCTTCCCAGTGCAACACCGGCCCGCGCCAGCGTCGCAATTGTGGGCTCTGGACCGGCCGCCCTGGGCGCCGCTTGGGAGCTGGCGGCCGCGGGCACGAAGGTCACCGTTTATGAGGCTGCCGAAACCCCTGGCGGACTTCTCAATCACGGCATACCTGAGTTCACGCTTCCGATCGCGAAGGTCTCTCAGCAGTGGGAGACCCTGCAGAGCCTCGGCGTAACGCTGGTCACCTCGCATCGGGTCGACGAGGCGGAGCTGCACGAGCTCGGTCTCGCCAATAGCGCGGTCATACTCGCCCATGGCGCCGGGTCCCCGATTCGCCCGCCCGTCAAGGGAATCGACAGCCCCATCGTGAGCGACGCGATGGAATTCCTCAACTCGACCGGTGCGGCGCTCAACGAGATGCGCGACCTGCCGGACCTCGAGGGGAAGTCGATCGTGGTAATCGGAGCCGGCAACACGGCGATGGACGTCGGCCGCATGGCCATACGTTTCGGAGCCAAGCCCCTCTGCGTCGAGTGGGTCGACGAGCGCTTCGGCAAGGTGCGCCGCGACGAGCTGGAGGAAGCCCGGCAGGAAGGCGTGGAGGTGAGGTTCCTCACCACTGCCACCACCCTTGACGGCAACACCGTGACGCTGGTGCGCACCAAGCACGAAAACCCCGCCAAGCTTCCTGAGGTCATAGCGGGCACCGAGGAGACCGTCTACGCCGACATGGTGGTGCTGGCCCTGGGCTATCGGCTTACGGGCGAGTTCGGCACCGAGGCCCCGACGGCCCCGGTTCGCTACAGCGCTCCTCCGATGTTCGACCGGATCTGGGTCGCGTCAGGGATCTTCGATGGAGCGGATGAGGGCAACGTTGGCAAGCTCTCGATCGCGAGGGACGCACTCACGCACCGCGCGGCCGAGCCGACCTATTCCAACTTCTACACCGTGGGCGACGCTTTGATCGGCCCCTCCACCGTCGTCGAGGCCATGGCCCACGGACGCGAGGCGGCACGAGCGATCATCGCCGACCAGGTAAAGGACAGCGCCCCCATGAATTAGGAGCGCTGCCAACAAGCTTCCTTGGATAACTACCGGGAAGACTCTCCCTTCGAGCCGATTTGGACCTGCACCCCCCCACATTGGGCTCGAAGGGAGATTCCTTTTAACAGAGTCCCATCATTCGCCTACAAAGTGCGGTGCACGCTTTTCCAAGAAGGCGTTGATCGCCTCGCGTGAATCCGCCGTG
>JAKAOC010000017.1 GCA_021823385.1 Actinomycetes bacterium | reverse complement strand
GAGCCCGCGTCCTGGCCGCCTTGCGGTGCCGGGACCGGCTGGCCGCCCGCCGGGGCTAGGCTCGCCGTCCTGGCCGAGCGCCGCCTGCGTAACGCATCTCCGATAGTCGGCACCACGCCTCGAGGCATCCAGAACATAACCGCCAGGAAGACCACACCGTAGACGATCAGGTAAATGTCGACGTTGGAGAGATAGAGGTTGAGATACTGCTGGACCGACTCCAGCACAACTCCGCCGAGCAGCGGACCTGCGATGGTCCCAATCCCGCCGACCAGGGTCATCAGCGCCCAGGAGAGGTCGAAGAGGGGGTTGAAGACCGTATTCGGATAGATCTGGCCGATCAGGAACGCGAAGAGCGCCCCGGCCATGCCCACCGGGAAGGATGAGATCACGAAGGCCGAGAGCTTCACCCGCCAGACCGGCACGCCCAGCCCCTTGGCGCGCTCCTCGTCATCGCGAATGGAAAGCAGCTGCAGCCCGAAGGCGGAGCGGCGGATCAGCCAGTAGAGCCCCACGGTGAAACCGAGCAGGATGGCCGCGGCGTAGTAGAACGGGTTGTTGAAGGTGGCGGCGTTCCAGTTGTAGGGGGTGGGGACCTGCAGGCCCGCAGCCCCCGCGGTGATGGAGAGGTTGTAGCCGAGCAGCTGGAAGATGAAGAAGACGCCGATGGTGATCACCACGAAGGTGTGGCGCTTGGTCCGGAGCGCGATTGCCCCTACGAGCACTGCGGCCACCATCGCCACCACGCCCGCCACCGGCATGAGTAGGAAGAGCCCCGATCCCGCAGGCAGCTTGTAGTCGTTGGCGATGATTGCGAAGGTGTAGGCGCCGACCCCGAAGAAAGCGGCGTGGCCCAGGGAGAAGTACCCCGACCAGCCGGCGAAGCCGTTCCATGCCTCGGAGGTGGCCATGAACATGAGCGCGAAGATCGCGATCTCGGTCACGGCGGGGTTGGTGAACACCAAGGGGAAGACGGCGATCACCGCGATGGCGGCCACGACGACCACCGCCTTCCCTTTGGAGATCGGCTTTGCCTTGGCACTTACGATTGCCACTACTGAGCCCTCACTGCTTTCTGACCGAAGAGGCCGGTGGGACGTATTGCCAATACCAGCACCAGGACCGCGTAGAAGACGAGCGTCGCCCAGGTGGGTGACCAGAAGGTCGACACCAGGGCCTCGACCACCAGCATCAGGACCGACGCGCCCATCGCTCCGCCGATGCTACCCATCCCACCGAGGATGATGATGGTCAGCAGGCGTGAGATGAGATCCGCGCTCGAGTTGGCGTTGAACGACGTGGTGGCGCCAAACACCATCCCGCCCGCGGCTGTCACCGCTACGCCGATCCCGAAGGTGATGGCCGAGACCCGGTTGACGTCTATGCCAATCAGCCGTGCCGCCGTCCGGTTCTGCTGCGCCGCCCGCAGGCTGCGGCCAAACTCCGTCCTGTAGAGGATGAAGTAGAGCGCGCCGAGAAGCACCACGGCGAGCAGGAATCCGAAGACGTATATGTAGGGGAGGTAGAACCCCAGCACATGCATCGACTTGTTGACGTACCAGGCGCTCAGCTGCTGATAACTGGGCCCGAATATCAGGTCCAGCGCCCCCTCCAGGATGATGGCCACGGCGTAGGTGACAAGTATCGACATCGACACCTTCTCACGCTCACCAAGACGGCTCATCAGGCCCCACTGGATCCCCACTCCCAGGATGAACATCACCGGGATGGTGATGATCAGGCCCGCAAAGAGGTCGATTCCAAGGTGGACCGAGAGGACATAGCTCAAGTAGGCGCCGAGTATGACGAGTATGCCCTGTGCGATGTTGATGACCTCCATCACACCGAAAATCAGGGTTAACCCAGCCGCCATCAGCGCATACACACTGCCCGAAAGCACGCCGTCGATGACGGCACGGATGAGATTGGCCAGCATTCAGATCACGCGCCCCAATTCGGCTTGGGGTACTGGAGGCCGGAGGACGCCGGATCGTTCAGCGGGAGCACCTGCTGGAAGTTGCCGTTCACCCACTGGAATCCAAAGATCAGCGCCGCGGTGTTCTCGCCCAGGGAGTTGAACTTTACCGGGCCCTGCACCGACGTCAGCGTGACTCCGCTGTGGAGGTAGCTGATGATGGCCTGGTTGTTCACCTTGCCCACGTGCTCGATGGCCTGTTGGGTGACCTGGCCCACCGAGTACGCCTCGGCCACGTCCGCGCTGACCGCGGAGGCGTTGCCGCCGTACTTGGCGATGTAGGCCTGCACCAAAGCCGCGGAGCCGGGCGTCTTGGCCCCCGGATACCAGGTGTTGGGCACCATGGTCCCGTTGGCGTTCGACTGCCCCACCGCCTGGATGAACTGGCTGCCCTGGTCGGGACCGCCCGTGGCAATGAAAGCCTTGGGATTGTAGTGCTGCTGGGCGAAGTCCTGGATGAACGCCGAAACAGTGGGCACGTCAACCGAACCCAGCATCACCACGTCCGCATTGGTGGCCGCCACCGCGCTTGCGATGGGCGTGAAGTCCGTCACCTCGGAGCCGAAGACGTTGAAATACACCGTCTTGATGCCGGCCGCCTCCATGATCTTCTTGGCCAGCAGGATCTGCGGCTCAGTGAAGGGATCGTTGGAGGTCGGGTAAGCGGCGGTCTTCGGCCGCTGGCTGGGCGGCAGCGAGGCCAGCCACTTGGCAAACGGCACCATCGCGTTGGCAACCGGCGCGGAGACGTCAAAGACGTTGTGCAGACCCTGTGCGAAGACGGTCGGTCCACCGCCGGCACCCTCGATCATGGCGTACCCGTAGCGGGCCGCCACCTTGGCGGCAGGAATCGTGAGCAGCGTGGAGAACGGACCGAAGGTCAGGTCGACATGGTCAACAGTGATGAGCTGCTGGTAGTCGGTCTGGGCCTGGGCCGGATCGGAGTTGTCCGAGATGATCTTCAAGCTCACCTTGCGCCCCAGGATCCCCCCGTGGGCGTTCACATTGTCCGCCCAGAGCTGATAGCCCTGCTTGAAGGCGAGCCCGTCGGCGGAGAAGTCACCCCCGAGCGGAAGCGAGATGCCGATGACGATCGGCTTCGAGGTGCTCGAGCCGCTGCTGGTGCTGGCGGACGAGCCGCTTCCACATGCGGCAAGCAGCGCGCCCGCCGACGCGGCGACACCGAGGGTCTTGAAAAGCCGGCTCCTGCCCACTTTCGACCTCAGCCGCCTGGTTCTTCTATTTCCTTCCAATGGTTTCCCCCTGTGTTTCCCATTGCGATCCGCTCCCTAGCGGCCGCACTGTAAGAGATCTGGATTTCGTTCAGAGGACCCCGGCGCATTGCCGGGCCCGGGCCATGCAACCAAGTAGCTGTTCCCCCCGAAGTCTCGCCCCCTCCCTCTAGATTCGCGGGCCGAGCCGCCCCGCGACCGCCTCACTCCAGTCCGTCGGACACCGCGATGCCCTCGGGAACGAGCTCCACGCCGGCACCCTTGGCCGCCATCACCAGGAGCGTTGCGAAGTCGTCATCGCCAAAGCCCTCGCCTACCAGCTCCTGGACGATCTGGTGCACAAGCGCGGCGACCGGCATCGGAACCTCCAGCTTGCGGGCCTCGGCCAGGCCAAGATCGAAATCCTTGCGCAGCAGCTTGGACGTGAAGGTGGCATGGAAGTCCAGGTTCACGAAGGCGGGCGCCTTGTATCCGGTGAACATGGAGCCCATGACGCTCTTGTTCAGATATGAGAGGAAGGTCGAGCGGGGCACGCCTCCCTTCTCCGCCAATAGCGTTATCTCCGCCACGGACTGGGTGACCACGCCGAGGAAGAGGTTGTGGCACAGCTTGACCAGCCTTGCCAGCTCGCCGTCCCCGACATAAGTGGCTCCCGCACCGATCTGATCCAGCAGCGGCGCCACAAATCTGTAAGCATCCTCTGGGCCGGAGACGGCCATGGTGAGCTTCCCGGCCTTGGCCACCTTGGGATTGCCCGACACCGGAACCGCAAGGAGCGAGGTGCCCCGGGCGACAGCGGCCGCTCGCACTCGTGCCGAGGCGTCCATCGAGACGGTCGAGGAGTCGACGATCACCTTGGGCGCGACCTCCTGGGTCAGCAGGCCCCCATCTCCGGTGGTAACCGCCTCGAAGTCGTCCGAGGAGGAGACGCTGACCACGACCGCCTCACAGCCCGCCAGCGCGGCGACGCTGTCGGCCGCCACCCCGCCGGCCGCCACCAACGGCTCGACCTTTGAGCGCGTGCGGTTGTAGATCTCCAGCTTCCATCCTTTTTCCAGAAGCCTGAGGGCCATCTCGCTCCCCATGCGCCCGGCTCCGACCCAGCCGATCCTCGCGCTCGTATCCAACTGCGGGTAGTTGCTCACAGTCCTCCTCGTAGTGAGGTCGGCCCCCCTTGCGGCCCACGACCATCCAAAACTTGAAGCAGTGTATCGCAAACGATAGCGCATTCGTGTGCAGGAAACAAAAATCCGCAAGCGCCGAGGTTCGCCGTCACATATATGCAGGTCACCGACTCGATCTGCCCGGGAACAAGCCCGGAAATCTCCTCGGATTCACGAGCTCGAGGACGGCTAGGGACGCAAAACGGCCGAAATCCTGCAATCGACACGCTTGCCGACGGCACCCCGAAGGACTTCCGGGCGCGAGCAGCCGCAGCTGGGACAACCAATCTCCCCATGTGCAACGCCTGCCACCAGGGAACCCTATGCGATCCGACCCGCAGTCCCGAGATGGCCCACGCTGCCGACAATCGAATGCAATAATGGTCGCATGAGTGAGAACCGACTCCAGACCGCGATGGACAACTGGCTACCCCGCTTTACCGCCAACGGGGTGGAAGCCTCCGACCTCCCCCGCATCACCGGCGCGGCCAACGATTGGTCGGGGTGGTGCGCGGCGTGGTCGGGCGTCGCGGCCGAATACGAGACCATGGGCCGGGAGGCATTGGCCTCGGGTGCCACCGTCTCGGCGGGCGAGCACCTCGCCCGCTCGGCCACCTACTACCACTTCGCCAAGTTCCTGTTCACCCCGGATCGCGACGCCATGGCCGTGGCCCACCGCTCCGCGGTCGACTGCCTCAACGATTCGTTGCCGCACCTGGATCCACCCGGCCGCCGCATCGAGGTGCCATACCAGGGCTCGGTCCTGCCCGGGGTCCTGCGCATGCCCAAGGACACCGACCGGCCGGCCCCGGTGGTGGTGCTGGTTCCGGGGCTCGACTCGACCAAAGAAGAGTTGCGCCAGGTCGAGACTTCAATGCTTGCCCGTGGGCTTGCCACATTCGCCATGGACGGTCCGGGCCAGGGCGAAGCCGAGTATTCGCTCGCGATCGAGCCGGCCTACGAGAAAGCCGGCGCGGCGGTGATCGACCGCCTGCAGGCGGAGGCCGGAATCGACTCCGAGCGAATCGGCGTATGGGGGGTAAGCCTGGGCGGCTACTACGCGGCGCGCATGGCTTCGGGCGACGAGCGGGTCAAGGCGTGCGTCTCGCTCTCGGGCCCCTACGACCTAGGCGACAGTTGGGATCGTCTGCCGAGTCTCACGCGCGAGGCGTTCCGTGAACGCTCCATGTCCCCCGACGACGACGCGGCCCGGCTGCGGGCCTCGGAGCTCTCGCTGCGCGGGCGGATGGAGGCTGTGAGGATCCCCCTCCTGGTAATCGTCGGCAAGCGCGACCGGCTCTTCGACTGGCGTGAGGGAATGCGAATCGCAGAGGAGGCCGGCGGAAGGTCCGAGGCCATTCTCCTGGAAGAGGGGAATCACGGATGCGCCAACCTCATCTGGCACCACCGCCCCCAATCCGCGGACTTCCTGGTCCGTCACCTAATGGCTTAGCGGCCCGTCGCACACCGGTCAGGAGGGCGGGTTCGCGCGCGCCGTGGAGCCCCGCACAACTAGTTCGGGCGGAAGGAAGAGGACCTTGGTCGGCGCGTTCGGGCTGTGAATCCTCTCCAGCACCAGCTGAGCCGCCTCGATGCCCACCTGGTAATGGGGAAATCTCACCGAGGTGAGCGGGGGCGAGAGGCGATTGGAGAACGGTATGTCGTTGAAGCCGACCACCGAGATGTCCGCCGGGCACTTCAGGCCGCTCTCCTCGATCGCCTGGTAGCAGCCGATGGCCAGCATGTCGTTACCTGCCACGATGGCGGTGGGACGCACCCGGCCGGCCAGCAGGGCCCGCGCACAGCGGACGCCTTCGGCCACCGAGAACGCCTCCGCAAAAGTGATGAGGGCGGGGTCGGCCTCCAGGCCTGCCGCCTCCATTCCGAGCAGGAAGCCGTTATGTCGCCCGGCGCCGGTGGAAAGGGCCTGCGGCCCTGCAACGTGGGCTATGCGGGTGTGCCCGAGGGCCACCAGGTGCGCGACCGCCATGCCGATTCCGGCCACGTCGTCGGTGGCCACCGACGGTATCGCCCTGTCGTCGACTACGCGATTCACCAGAACCATCGGCAAGTCAGACAGGTTCAGCTCCGCCAGAAGGCTGTAGCGGCGCCTAGCAGTCGCGAGCACCAGGGCGTCCACCCTCCGGGAACGCATCGAAGTGAGCACCAGCTTCTCGCGCTCGCGATCGTTGTCGGTATTGCCCAGGAGCACGACGTAGCCGCTCTGGGCAAGGCGGTCCTCGATGCCTCGCACGATGGGCGGGAAGAGCGGATTGGTGAGGTCGGGGATGACCACGCCCACCGTATGGCTGCGCCGGGTCTTGAGGGATCGGGCAACCGGGTCCGGGTGATAGTCGAGTTCCTGCGCCGCGCGCATCACGCGTGCCACCGTATCGGGATTGACCAGGCCCCGAGCCCGGGCCTCCTCGTTGAGGGCGCGTGAAGCGGTGGCGGGATGCACTCCCGCCAGCTTGGCAACGTCGCGCAAGGTTACGCTTCGTGGACTCAACCCAGGTCACCTCCGATGATCTTCGTCGTTGCGGAGGACCGGCCGGCGAGGTGCCGCCACAGCCGCTCCGGTGTGAACGGCGCCTCCAGGGGCTCGATCCCCAGCTTGCCCAAGGCGTCGGCCACCGCGTTGGCGATCGCGCCCGGGACTCCGATGGTCCCCGACTCCCCCATCCCCTTCGCCCCCAGAGTGGTGTACGGGGTGGCGGTCTCGCGGAACTCACTGTGAATCTCGTAGGATGCCTCGACCGCGGACGGAACCAGGTAGCTGGCCAGCGTGCCTGTCAGCAACTGGCCGTCGGCATCGTAGACCACCTCTTCCAGCAAGGCGGAGGCGACGCCCTGCAAGGTGGAGCCGATAACCTGCCCTTCGGCAAGCATCGGGTTGACCACGGTCCCCGCGTCATCCACCGCAACCACGTCATGCAGCTGGACATGGCCCGTTTCGAGGTCCAGCTCGACCAGTGCCCCGTAGGCGCCGTAGGGGAAGACCGGGCCCTGGCTTCTGAAGCGCTCGGTGGCGCTGAGCTCACTTTCGGCGGCCTCCTTGGCCGCTGCGGCGACTTCGAAGATCGTCACTTCGCGCTCCGGCGAGCCCACTACGTGAAACGCGCCGCCCGAATAGCGCAAATCGGCTCGATCCGCTTCGAGCATCTCCGACGCGACCGCTCCCGCCAACTCCAAGACTTTGCGCGATGCGAGAGCCAGGGCCTCGCCTCCGAGTGTCATCGAGCGGGAGCCGAAGGTGCCGACCCCGTCGCCGTCCGCCGAGTCGCCCTCGACTACCACCACCTGGCCCGGATCCACTTCGAACTGGTCAGCAACTACCTGCGCGAAAGCGGTCGCGTGCCCCTGCCCGTTCGAGGCGGAACCACTTGAGGCGACCACACGCCCGGCCGGGTCGATGGTGACCGTGCCCCTCTCCCAGAAGGCAGGGCCGGCACGCTCGATGTAGAAGGCCAGACCCGAACCGACCACCGCGCCAGGACGAACCCGGGACGAAAGACGCTCGCGGCGCGCATCCAACTCGGCTTCGGCGGCGTCGTAGGCCTGGCGGTAGTCGCCAGAGTCATAAGTAAGCCCGAGGGCGGTCCGATGGGGGAATTCCTCGGGAGCGATGAAATTGCGGCGACGAAGCTCCGAGGAAGCAATGCCCGAGCGCCTGGCTGCCAGATCGATCATGCGCTCCACCAGGTAGGCGGCCTCCGGCCTCCCCGCGCCTCGATAAGGGCCGGTGGGCACCTTGTTGGTGAGGTAGCCCTCCACCTCGACATCGGCCACCGGAATCCGGTACGCACCGCACAGGAGCCCGCCGACCGTCACCGGGACAACCGCAGTGGTTGGATAGAGATACGCGCCCAGGTCCGCCCTTACACGTCCCCGCACCCCCAGGAAGCGTCCCCCACGATCCAGCGCGAGGTCCATCTCGGCGTCGATTCCGCGTCCCTGGTAGGAACCGGCCAGGTTCTCGCTCCTGTCCTCGATCCAACGCACGGCTCTTCCCGTCCTGCGCGCGCACCAGGAGGCAAGAGCGTACTCGGGAGCGAGAGCCCCCTTGGATCCGAAAGCACCACCCACGGCGGGGAGCCGAACCCGTATGCTTTCCGGGTCCACTCCCAGTATCTGCGCCAGCTGCGCCTTTGGGCGATGCGGATCCTGGGCCGATGCCCACATGTCGAACTCGCCCGACGCCGGGTCGAAACGCACCAGGCAGCCGCGCGGCTCCATAGGTGCGGCGGCCAGGCGCGGAATCGAGAACGAGGCGCGCACGACGAAGTCGGCTTCGGCGACGGCCGACTCGAACGAGCCGCTCCCGCCGCGCCAGAAGAGCGCGCGGTTGGAGCCCAGCTCCTCATGGAGAAGGGTCCGATCCGAGCGAGAGTCCTCCAGGCTTACCACCGGCTCGAGCCAGTCGTAGTCGACATCGACCATGCTGGCGCCATCCTCGGCAAGCGCCTCGCTCTCCGCCAGCACCACTGCCACCGGCTCCCCTACGAAGCGAACCTTTTCTTGCGCCAAAAGAGTCAGAGGCGCGGAGGCTATCTCGGCTCCGGGCGCCGGCTGGATCGGGAACGATCCCGCAGAGCCCGCCAGATCTGCGGCGGTGAAAACGGCGAATATGCCGGGCATATCAGCTGCGGCGGACACGTCGATGGATCGAATGCGCGCGTGCGCCACGGTAGAGCGCACGATGCGCATGTGCAATGCTTGCGTTGCGGGCAGGTCGGCCACGTAGCGGGCACCGCCGGTAAGGAATGCCACGTCCTCCTGCCGAGTCAACGGCATGCCCACCCAACGTCTGCGCTGCTCGTTCATGCGGCAAAGACTACCAGAACCCTCACCCGTTTACAAACGATTGCAGCTTCGTCTGCCTTGTAACGTGCGGTGCCGTCAGGACGAGTGGATCCAATGCACGGCAACCGTTGGCACAACGAGCTGCAGCAGGGCTCTTGACCAACTCGCCCTGGTTCCGCGACTTCAGTTAGGCTTGTTCAGCACCATGACCGGCATCTCCAAACCGCGAATCGACAGGGTGTCGGCAACCCTGGCCAAGGTGGCCATAAGCGCCAGGTCAGCCGTCTCCAAGCAAGCAGTCCCTCTCGAGCCGGGCGCCGGAACTCTTGAGTCGCCACATGGCGGCTTCGTCTTCGGCGTCGACGGCCTTGCCCTGGCCACGTCTCGCAGGGTGCCGCAAGGGCGATACCTGCTCCTTGCCGATCCCGGCACCGACGGCCGGGTGATTGTCGCCGCCGCTGGGATCTCGCGCCTGAACGGTCAGGGCGACCACACCCGCCTCGCACCGGTATCCAAGAGATCTTGGCGCGGCGTCCTCACCGTTCCCGCCGACGGCGAACGTATATGGCTGCTCTTCGACATCCAGGGCCGGCATGACACCGCACGTCCGAGCCTCCGTCTGATCTCGCTGCCCGACGCACTTTGGCGCCGAGCCGGTCCGCGGATGGAGTCGCACCTCCGGCGCTCCCAAACAGTCGGCGCCTCCGAGTACGAGTTATGGCGTTTCAGCCGATTGGTGGAGGCTCAGGCGTCGCAGACCCTCGCCCAGGAGAGGCCACCGATCGACGTGATCATCTACGGCAACACCGGGGATGTCGGCGATGCGCGGGCGACCGCGCTCAGCCTCCTGGGCCAGTCGGCCGCGCCGAACAAGGTGATCGCCACAACGTCGTTCGCCTCCCTGCTCGAGCCGTGGATCCGCCAAGCGTTGGAGGCCCGCTGCGCCTTGGAGATCTCCGAGCGCCCTGGGCTCGGCGGCAATCGTGTGGTGGCACTACGGCCGGGCGACCGGCTAACGCCGGACGCCATCGCACGCTACGCCGGCGCGGCCGCCGAGCATCCCGATGCACAGCTCATATACGCCGACCACGACCTCATCGACACTTCCGGTGCAGCCGCATCACCTTTCTTCAAGCCGGCCTTCAGTCCCCTGCTTCTTCTCTCTCATGACTACCTGAGCCGATCGTCCTGCCTTGGCGCCGAACCGGCAACCCACGCCTTGGCTGGAGAGCACAGCGACCCCTCCTCGCTCTCAACCCTGGCGAATTCGGCGGAGTTACTGCACATTCCCCGGATCCTGCACCATCTCTCGGGCAGTGATGAACTTGGGGCCGCACGTTCCGGATGCGAGCTGATGGAGTACGCGCCGGGCTACGCAGACCGGTTCTTCGGAGTCAAGCCGGCCCGCGAAACAGCTCCGCGGGCATCGGTGCTCATCCCGACCGCCGCCCGGCCGGAGATCGTGCGCCGTTGCATCGAATCGATACTTTCGCTGACCGACCACCCCGACTTCGAAGTCCTGTTGGACGTCAACGGCCCCAGGGCCGAAGAGCTCTCGAAGCTGGCGCTGGAGATGGGAAGCAAGGGTCCCGTGCGAATGGTCGAAAGTTCAGCGGGCCGCTACGACGGTTTCAACTTCGCGGCGCTCATCAACGGGCTGGCGGCTCAGGCTTCCGGCGAGCACCTGGTGATCCTCAACGACGACACCGAAGTCCTCTCGCCACGCTGGCTCCGCGACCTCTGCTGCTATCTCGAGCGGCCCGGTATCGGAGCCGTTGGCGCCAAGCTGCTTTATCCAGGTGGTGAGCGGGTGCAGCACGCAGGGATGGTGCTGGGGGTGGCGGGCGTAGCCGCCCACTGCTTCGTCGGAGAGCCCGGGGGTGGGCCGGGCTACCAGGGATACCTGGTCTATCCCCACGAGACGTCCGCTCTCACCGGCGCCGCGTTGGCCATGAGGTCCGAACTCTTCGCTCGTCTCGGCGGCATGGACGAGGCGCACCTGGCCGTCTCCTACAACGACGTCGACCTGTGCCTAAGAGCGATGGAAGCCGGTTACGTCAACGTCCTCGCACCGGAGGCAATGCTCATTCACCATGAAACCGTCACGCGGGCACGGCCCACCTCCGGCCCGGCTCTAGACCGAGAGCGAGCCGAGGTCGCCTATATGCGGGCACGATGGAAGCCGGAGATCCTGGAGGCGGACCCTTATTACAACCCGAACCTGACCCTGGTCTATGAACGACTTTTCACCCCTGACCTACATCCCCGCCCGCGCGGAGCACGCACGGCCTCATTGGCACCCATCACCGAGCCACCAAGCATCTAGCATCGCGATCATGAGAAAGGGCCAGGTTCTTGCCTGATATGACGACGAGCCGGGTGGTGCTTGGCCCGAGCGAGCAAGTGCTTCCCGCGCTACCGGCCGGCCATGCGGGCATGATTTACATCGACCCGCCGTTCAACACCGGCAGGCGCCAGGCACGAAGCTCGATCAGGACCGTGCCCGACGAGGAGGGCGACCGTACCGGATTCAAGGGGCGCCGATACTCGAGCGAAGTGCTCTCCCGAATGGACTACCCGGACTCGATCGACGACTACATCGCCTTTATCGAGCCCTTTCTCACCGAGGCACACCGCCTGCTGGACGCCCGTGGCACGCTTTATCTCCATCTCGACTACCGAGAGGTCCACTACGCCAAGGTGCTCGCCGACAAAATCTTCGGACGCGGAAATTTCCTTAACGAGATCATCTGGGCCTACGACTACGGCGGGCGGCCGAGGCGACGATGGCCGGCCAAACACGACAACATCCTGGTCTATGTCAAGGACAAGGCGAAATAC
>JAKAOC010000508.1 GCA_021823385.1 Actinomycetes bacterium | reverse complement strand
TCATCTCCGCCTCTATCCTGGCCAGCTCCTCCCAGCCCCACTGGTAGGTTTCCGCGGCGTCCAGCGCCAAGCCGTTGTAGGTCCTGCACGCCAGCTGCCAGCGCTCGGCGCCCACGTAATCCGAGCTGCGGCTGGCCGGCGCGTAGTCGCGCTCGAGCCAGCGGGCTAGGTCGTCGTAGGCCGCCGCCGCTGCAGCCGCCGCATCCGCCAGTCGCCTGGCGAGGGCCGCGTCGCCGCCTTGATAAGACTTGGCAAGATTATCGAAGTATCCCCCGGTGGCCGAATAGGCGCGGGCCTCGGCGGCCCCTGCCAACGCCTGGCGCTCGGGGGCCGGCAAACCCTCGGAAAGACCTTCCTGCAGCGATCTGCGATATCCGGCCAGCGCTCGGGGCACCGTGGCGAGCCGCTGGGCAATGGTCGCGAAGTCCTCCTCGTTCGCCACCGGCATCAGGTCAAAGGCTATGCGCACATACTGCAAGGGGCTCTCGATGACGTTCAGGTGCCGCCGGTATTCGCCGGCCTCGAATAGGTCGGATGCAAGCCGCAGGCGCTCGACCATGGCGGTAACCGCGACCCTGTCCTGGCCTGCCAGCGTGCCCAGGCCGCGCAGCCTGGCCAGGGTGTTGACCGAGAGCTCCTGCATTGCGGCAGCCCCCGTCGGGGAAAAGTCGTTCAACTCGGTGTCGTGCCCGGGGATTCCCAGGTAGGTCGCAGTGATCGGATCCAACTCCACCAGACGAGCCAGGTACTCCTCGGCAATGACGTCGACGGCGCTTTTTGACGCATCCGGCATGGAGGACCTCCCTTTTTGGCTCTGCGTGGCTGATTGTAGGGCGCGGCGCGCGCGGCGGTGGCATCGCCTTTCACCCCCGGGGGCTGGAAGTGCCAGGATATCATTTGGCATGGTTGAATTCCTCGAGTCACTCCTGCTGGACGACCCCGACCGCAGTCTGCTGATCGACCCGCAGCGGAGCCTCACGGCCTCCGACGTGGTAGCCCGGGTCGGCGTCCTGGCCACATGGATGGACAAGCAAGGGATCGGCCGTGGAGAGGTGGTCGCAGTCTTCTCCCTGAATCGCGTTGAGTATTACGAGGTGATTCTCGCCGCCACCCTTCTTGGGGTCTCCTACATCCCCGTCAATTGGCACTGGTCGCACTCGGAGCTGGCCTACGTGCTCGGGGATGCGAGCCCGCGGGCCATCTTCGTGGATCCCGCCCTTGCCGAGACTGCGTCTTTGGCGATCGCCGAGGCCGGCTACCGGGGCCACGTGCTTGCGCTGGCGGGTGAAGGTTCGGACCCTTCCTGGGCCTCCTATGAGGAGGCGGTCGCCGGTGGCACGGGGTCTTCCTTGGGCGACCCCGCCGATTTCGGCATGCCGATGTTCTACACCTCCGGGACCACGGGCCGCCCCAAGGGCGTGCGGGGCACCGTCACCGCATCGCCGGTAACCCTCTCTCAGTTCGTAGGGGCCTACACCACGGTCCTGGGAATGCCCCGGCACGGCCACACACTTCTGGACGGGCCCGTATACCACTCGGCCCAGTGGTTGTTCTCCGCCGTGCCGATGTGGGCGGGCTCTTCGCTCCATATCCAGGGCCGTTTTGATCCCGACGCGACCCTGGCCGCCATCGAGCGACACCGGATTACCAATATCCACCTGGTGCCGACCCAGTTCGTGCGCATCCTGAAGTTGCCGCCCGAGAGGATCGCATCCTACGATCTCTCCTCGATCCAGGTGATCTGGCACGGAGGGGCCCCCTGCCCCCCGGCCGTGAAGGAGGCAATGCTGGAGGTCTTTGCCGGCCATTTGGTCGAGTACTACGGGTCTACCGAACTCGGCGTGAACACCATGATCAGCTCCGAGGAGTGGCGGCGAAAGCGGGGCAGCGTGGGCCGAGCCATGCCCAACGTCGACCTGCGCATCTTTGGAGAGAATGGGGAGGAGCTTCCCCAGGGGGAGTCCGGGATCGTGGCCGCGCGAAGCGAGCGTGGCTTCCACTATCACAACGAGCCTGGAAAGACCGAGAGCGCCCGCATCGGGGACGGATTCTCCACGGTCGGCGACATCGGCTATTTCGACGAGGATGGCTACCTCTTCATCAGCGACCGCAAGATCGACATGATCATCTCCGGAGGCGTGAACATCTATCCCGCCGAGATCGAGGCGGTCATTCACACCCACCCCAAGGTCCTGGACACGGCGGTAATAGGCGTGCCCGACGACGAGTTCGGTGAAAGCGTCCTTGCGCTGGTCTCGCTGACCGACACCAATGCGAACGAGGCGGAAATCGAGCGCGAAGTGATCGAACTCTGCCGTGAGCAGCTCGCCCACTACAAAGCCCCCCGGCACGTGCGGGTCCTGGATGAGATACCCCGCTCGCTGGCGGGCAAGATCCTGAAAGCCCAACTGCGCGCCCCGTACTGGGAGGGGTTGGACCGGCGCATCTGAACGCTTGTTAGGCGGTTTTCGACTTAAGGGGCGTTATTGCCTATATTGGACGCCGTGGAACGTCCGTATCGCGTAGTCGTCGCCA
>JAKAOC010000507.1:1001-2538 GCA_021823385.1 Actinomycetes bacterium | reverse complement strand
TCGCGAGGTCGCCATCATCGGAGCGGGTTTCATCGGCTGTGAGCTCGCGGCCACCTTGACCCGGCTCGGCTACAAGGTCTCGGTGATAGCCCCTGAAGACGTTCCCATGCTGCGACCCTTGGGGGAGGAGCTGGGTGGGGCCCTCCTGCGCCACCATTCGGCCGCCGGGGTCGAGTTCGGGCTCTCACGGCTGCCTTTGGCCATCGAAGGGGTGGAGCGTCCGGAGCGGGTCGTCTGCGACGACGGGAGCAGCTTCGCCGCCCAGCTCGTCATCGAGGCGGTGGGATCGGCCACCAACACCGAATGGCTGGAGGGCAACGGACTCGACCTTTCGGACGGCGTTCTCTGTGACGAACGGCTGTCTTTCGGGGGTGGCGGCCGCTTTGTTGCCGTGGGAGATATCGCCCGCTTTCCCAACCTTTCCTTCGACGCGCTTCCGCGCCGCGTCGAACACTGGGGGATAGCCGTCGACACCGGACGCTACGCGGGAAAGGCGCTGGGCCGGCTTCTGGGCTCGGGAGAGACCGAAGCGGCCTTCACGCCCATGCCGGCCTTTTGGTCGGACCAGTTCGAGCTGCGGATCCAGTCCTATGGAATGCCGGGGCTGACCACCGACCCCGCCGCGATCAGAGTGCTCGAGGGAGACCTGGACGGCGAGGTGGTGGTGGGGTATTACCGCGAGGACACCCTGGTCGGGGTGGTTCTGGTCGGATTCGCCCAAAGCCATATGAAGTACCGGGCCGCGGTCGCGGCGAGCCTCGAGGCGGCCGGCACCTCAGCCTAGGAGGCGCGCTACCCGTGGGTGGACTGCGCCAGGTGCACCAACGCCTGGTTCAGCGCCAGCACGTTCACATAAGGGGAGCCGAGAAAGCCCAGCTGCCGGCCGTGAATCTGCGAAGCGACGAGCTTGTCCAGCGTGGCGACGGAGAGCCCTCTCGCCTTTGCGACCATGGGAACCTGGGCATAAGCCGCGGCAGGCGAGATGTCCGGGTCCAGCCCCGAGCCAGATGTCGTCACAAGATCGTTGGTGGGGGAGACCCCGAGACGATGCCAGTAGGCGATCTGGGACTTCACCTGGGCCACCAGCTTCCCAGAGCGCGGCCCGAGGTTGGTGCCGCCCGATGCCATCGGGTTGTTCGAATCGGGCCGGGTGTGGAAGAAGGATGTGCCTGTGAAGGTCTGCCCGATCAGCGCCGAGCCGTTGGCACCGAGCGAGCCGTTGGCCTGGTAGCCGAAGATACCCTGGGCGGCCGCGGTCTCGGCCAACGGGTATGCCAGTCCGCAAACCACCAGGAACAATACCGCGAGCACGACCGCCCTGCGCAGCTGCCTGAGAATCATCAGTGCACCCCCATGAGTGCTAGTAGGAGATCGATCGCTTTAATCCCCACAAAGGGGAGGGCCAGCCCGCCCAATCCGTAGACGAGGACGTTCCGCCTCAGCACCGCCGTTGCACCCGCGGCACGGAACTTCACCCCGCGCAGTGCCAGAGGCACCAGGGCGATGATGATCAGTGCGTTGAAGATGACCAGATCGG
>JAKAOC010000507.1:0-991 GCA_021823385.1 Actinomycetes bacterium | reverse complement strand
CGCCAGGCCCGGGAATGCGGTCTGGAAGATGGCGGGAATGATGGCGAAGTACTTCGCCACGTCGTTGGCTATGGAGAAGGTGGTAAGCGCCCCACGCGTGATGAGCAGCTGCTTGCCGATCTCCACTATGTCGATGAGCTTGGCCGGGTTGGAGTCGAGATCCACCATGTTGCCGGCCTCCTTGGCGGCATTGGTCCCGGTGTTCATCGCCACGCCGACGTCAGCTTGAGCCAACGCGGGCGCGTCGTTGGTGCCGTCCCCGGTCATGGCGACGAGCTTCCCCTTGGCCTGCTCGGCACGGATCAGCTCCATCTTGGTCTCGGGGGTGGCCTCGGCGAGGAAGTCGTCCACGCCGGCATCGGCTGCGATAGCCGCGGCGGTCAAGGGGTTGTCGCCGGTGATCATGACGGTGCGGATGCCCATCCGCCTCAAGGTTGCGAATCGCTCGGCGATCCCGTCCTTCACCACGTCGCGCAGCTCGATGACTCCGAGCACGCGAGAGCCTTCGGAGACCGCCAGGGGCGTCGAACCCGCTCTGGAGACCGCGTCCACGCGATCCTGCAGCTCGGCCGGGAAGGTGCCGCCCTGGCTCTCCACCCAGCCCTTCACTGCTGCCGATGCCCCCTTGCGGATGACCCGCCCGCCAAAGTCGACTCCCGACATCCGCGTCGCCGCGCTGAAGGGGACGAACTGGTAATCGGGCCCCATGGTGCGCTCACGCAGGTTGAAGCGCTGCTTGGCCAGCACCACTATGGAGCGGCCTTCCGGGGTCTCGTCGGCCAGCGAGGCAAGCTGGGCCGCATCGGCCAGGTCGCTTTCCTCCACGCCGGTGGCGGGGTAGAAGGCCGAGGCCATGCGGTCCCCAAGGGTGATGGTGCCGGTCTTGTCGATCAGCAGTGTCTGCACGTCCCCGGCCGCCTCCACGGCGCGGCCGCTCATCGCCAGCACGTTGCGCTGGACCAGCCGGTCCATGCCGGCGATGCCGATGGCG
>JAKAOC010000506.1 GCA_021823385.1 Actinomycetes bacterium | reverse complement strand
GCCTCGGTGGTGAAAGTACAGGGGGCGCTCTCGTCCAAGCGGGACCCCGACTCGAGCATCCCCGCGGAACTGGCCGCCAGGATACGCGAGCGGCTCGGCACATCGGAATCAGGCGAGGGAACGCCGAGCCACGCGTAACGGCGTGGATCGCCCGAAGACGCAAAAAGGGGCGGTCCGGAAAATCCGGCCGCCCCTTTTGCTGAAAGTCGCCTTTGGGCTAGTGGCCCATGCCGACGCCTTGGGCCTGCTGGAGGGCCTTGCCCTCGGTCTGCAGGGCCGGCGCAACCATGACCTCCGCCTTCTGGAACTCCTTGATGGTCTCGTAGCCGGTGGTGGCCATCGAGGTCCGCAGAGCGCCGAAGAGGTTGAGGCGGCCGTCGTTCTCGTGGGCCGGGCCAACAAGGATCTCCTTGAGGGAGCCGCGCTGGGACACCTTGACTCGGGCGCCGCGGGGAAGAGTGGGGTGGAAGGTGGCCATGCCCCAGTGATAACCCTTGCCCGGTGCCTCGTAGGCGGATGCCAGGGGCGATCCGATCATGACCGCGTCGGCGCCGCAGGCGATAGCCTTGGCCACGTCGCCGCCCTTGCTCATGCCACCATCTGCAATGACCTGCACATAAACGCCGGTCTCGTCGAGGTGGCGCATGCGAGCCCCCGCCGCATCGGCAATCGCCGTCGCCTGGGGAACGCCCAGACCCAGCACGCCGCGGGTGGTGCAGGCATTGCCCGGGCCGACTCCGACCAGAACGCCGACAGCGCCGGTGCGCATCAGGTGCAGAGCCGCCTGGTAAGAGGCCGTGCCGCCGACGATGACGGGCAGCTCGAACTCGCGGATGAACTTCTTCAGGTTGAGCGGTTCGACCGTCTTTGAGACGTGCTCGGCCGAAACGACGGTGCCCTGGATAACAAGTAGGTCGAGCTCACCGGCCAGAGCGGCCTTGGACAGCTGCAGAGTGCGCTGCGGAGTGAGCGAGGCCGCGGTGACGATGCCGGCCGCCTTTATCTCACGAATGCGCTCGGTGACCAGCGTCTCCTTGATCGGCTCGGAGTAAATCTCCTGCATGCGCTGGGTCGCCTTCTCAGCCGGCAGGTTGGCGATCTCGGCCAGGAGAGGATCGGGATCCTCGTAGCGGGTCCAAAGGCCCTCGAGGTTGAGCACTCCGACGCCACCGAGCTTGCCGATCTCGATAGCCGTCTGGGGCGAGACCACGCCATCCATGGCCGAGGCAAGCAGGGGGAGTTCGAACTTGAAGGCGTCGATCTCCCAGGAGATGTCGACGTCTTCCGGGTCGCGGGTTCGCCGCGAAGGAACGATCGCTATGTCGTCGAAGCCATAAGCCCTACGGCCGGATTTGCCGCGTCCGATCTCGATTTCCGCCATCATCTTCCTCCTGCGGGCCCGGAGGCGATGAGCGCCTTCATGCAAACAGTGCGTTCCATGCGGTCAGTCTAGAACCTTGACGCGCGAATGCTTTTGTGTTAGATGCGGGATCCGCGCCCTCGGAGTTCCTTCCCCGATGCGGTCCGACCCTGCGGGCCGGCCAGGCGGTGCATAAAGTGGAGCAGGGTCTCAGCCAGGAGATAGGGCGTCAGCAAGGGGGTCGGATGCCGGGAACGTTAAAGCCACGTCTGGGCGGGCGGCTGCTTCTTCGCCAGTGCACGAGGGTCGCCGCGGTGACCATTGTCACGTCTTCCATCCTGGCAGTCGTTGCCCTGCAGCCATCCCAGCCGGCCGGCGCAGCCGTCTCCTCTTCCTTGCCCGCGCCCGGCACGCTCTTCGTCCTCAACGGCGGCAACTTGTCGGGCAGCAACGCGCCGGGCATCACCGAGTTCGCTCCGGGCGCCTCGGGCGCCGCTACTCCCACCGCCACCACCACGTCCGCAGCGGGCCTCAATAATCCGTTCGCCGTGGCGATGGACCCGAGCGGGAACGGCAATGTATGGGTGGTCAACTATGCATCCGGCTCCGGTTCGGTCGCCGAATTCAGCGCAGCGCAATTGGAAGCGGGCGGCAACGCGACGCCGATCGCCCAGATACTTCCCGACTCCACATCGAGCCTCAACCAGCCGGACGGTCTGGCCTTCGATTCAAGTGGCAACCTCTGGGTGGCCAACACCAACAACGACGGCCAGCACTGCAACGCGGGATCGATCGTCGAGTACACCGCCGCTCAGCTCTCGGGGCTGAGCGCAACGAATGACAGCCCTGTGCCGGCTGAAACCATCAACTTCAACAACGGAACCTGCCCCCTGACAACCGTCAGCGGCCCGTGGGGAATGACCTTTGACTCGAGCGGGAACCTCTGGGTTGCCTCCTTCACCACCAACTTGGTCGCCGAGTACACCGCCGCTCAGCTCTCCCAGCTGAGCCAGCAATCGAGCCCCACTCCGGCGCAGGTCATCACCGCCAATGCCGGAAGCCTCGAGAAGCCGACCGGCCTGGCCTTCGACCCCGCCGGGAACCTCTGGGTCGAGAACACGCCGTCCTTCACGACGCCAAACTCGGGCTGGCTGGTGGAGTACACCGCCGCTCAGCTCT
>JAKAOC010000505.1 GCA_021823385.1 Actinomycetes bacterium | reverse complement strand
GATCTGGAGCCCCTGGCCGCCGAGCGCAGCGCAAAGGAGTAAGTGAAAGTCAAGTTGGTGATGGAGGAGAGGAAGAGCGGCTCTCCGGTTCCCGCCATCGCGCTCCCATATATCGACCCCGGCGCAGCGTGTGCGAGGTAGGAGAGCTGGCCGGTGCTCGAATAATTGATCTGCCTCGGTTTCAGTTCCGCGGTTGGGTGCACGGCCGCGTAAAGGGCGAGCACCGCGAAAGCCGCTGCGCCAACTGTTAAAGCCGCTGTGGCTATGGCTGCGACGCGCAGCCGGCCCATTGTTGTGTGCCTGTCAGACGATGCCATGGCGACACCTCCGCAACCGTCGAGTGCGGGAACTTCGCCTGGGCCATGCTGCAAAAGCAGCAGTGGCGCCGACAAGCGTAGCACCCACTTCCGGACGGCGAATGGCTTCCACCAGACTTCCTGTCTCGCCCAGATTTATCCATAGACGGCCGATTATTTGGCTCTTGAAAGGATGGGCAGGATCACTGAACGGGTTGTTTTCGCCCTTGAAGGTGTAACGGCCATTTGCCACGCCGATAATCTGGTGCATGATGGGACTTTTTAGCTGCGGGGTCTTGTATGCCGCCACGCTTCCCACCGAGTAGTGCGAACCTTTCCGCATCACCACCAGGTCTCCGGTCTTGAACTTTGGCAGCATGCTCGTGCCGGAGAGGATGAGATAAGTGTCGCTACCTCCGGCGGAAACGGGCGCGAGGCCCCACCAAAGCAGGCCTGCCATGCCCGCCAGTGCAATGCCGACCAATGCGGAACGCCACGGACTTGTCATTCAAGCCTCCTTCGGCTGGCGCTTGCCACTGCCGTGCGGCAGGGATCGGTTCTAGAACCGATCCCTGCCGCCGGAGAATTGCCCCCAAACGGGAGCCCTACGCCATGACGGCTACTGGTTCACCTCGAGTTCGAGGCTGTCGATCCAGCCGACTCCCATAGGCCCAGGTCCATTGACCTGGACTCCGGGGCTGAAGATGCACTTAAACGTGGTGCTGGTCGACGAGGGGTACGCGATGATGCCACAGGTGGTCCATTGCGGCCCCGGGGGCGGCATTGGCGAATTTGGCGGGTCGAGCCGCGCGAATCCCTGTTGCGCCTGGAGCTCTCCACCCGCCGCCTCGGTAGCCGTGAAGGTGACCGAGTAGACGTCCAGGTGGCTTGGACCAGTGGGCGGTGGATCTACCGCCACTCCGTAATGGATTCCGGAGATGGCGTAGCCGTCGACGACCTGGTTGGACACACCCTCGCCCGAAACCGGTTGGGTGTTGGTCGCCAGGAACGCTGTGCTTCCACCCGCTAAAAGTACACCGACCAGAAGCGGAGTGAGCAGTCGAGGTCTAAAAATCATTGACCCCTCCTTTGACAGTGTTGGATATTGTCAAGAACGGCGCTCGAGCGACCGCGTCCGCAACGCATTTGCTCCGGTATAAGCCTTCCGCCTGCTGCATTCCGGGCTGAGCGCTGCGATTTCAGCGCCTGTGCGCGAAAATACTGAAATCTTGAGCCGGTGTCATCGTCAAAGTTGATGAAATAGACCAGGCGAAACCATGTGAGTGGTGGAAGGGCAGCCTGCATCCTGGTTGCGACGCGCGCTCAAGTGTCCCTTGACCGGGCATGGTCATGGTGTGCGGCGTAATGAAAACGAGCCTGGCACCCCGAGTTGGTAAGTCGGAGGCTATCGAGGCTCGCAACCTCGCCATCGCGACCTATCGAGGGTTAACCTGGATCGCCGTCGTATTCGTGTCGGTGCCGGTGTTCAGCCGCCAGGTGGGAGTGGCCGACGCCAATGGGAGAACCGAGGTGCGCCTCGGTGCCCGGAAACGGCCGGCGATACGAGCAGAGGTCGCACGGTGTCCGAACACGCCCATCCATCGCCGCCACGGCACGCTCGACGACCAACTCGGCGATTCCCGGGTTTATGCCCAGGTATCCGGCATTGAAGACGCTCAGACCCGCCCGTTCGGCGAATGCCGCGACCTCGGAGTCGATTCTTTCCACCAGCACCCCTGTCGCCAGGAACCAGGAGAAGGTGGCCAGCTCCTGGACGCCGGCCGCCCGTGCGTGGTCGAGCGCCTCCTGCACCGACGGCCAGGTGATCCCGGAGAAGCCGACGAAACACGAACGAGAGCCGTTGAGGTCGGCGAGCAGGCGGGTGATCTCGTATGCATGCGCGTTGGCCGAGGGCTCCGAGGTGCCCCGGAAGAAGGTGGCCAGAGGTTTGCCCGTTCCGCCGGATGCACGCAGTGCCTCCCGCCCGAGCTCCAAGAGCGCGAAGTCGTCGCCGAGGGGTTCTGCGTAGGCGAAGGTGATGCCGGGATAGGCGGCTCGAGCAGCGAGCACGATGGCCGGCACATCGGACCGAGAATGCCCGGCGGAGTTGAGCATCAGCGGGACCACCGCCACGCGCCGGGCTCCGGCCCTCGCCAGCGAGTCGACACGATCCATCGCCGGGGGGTCCGAAAGTTCGAGGAAGCCGACTTCGACCGCGACATCGTTTCCGACGAGCCGGCGCGC
>JAKAOC010000016.1 GCA_021823385.1 Actinomycetes bacterium | reverse complement strand
TGTCGGCGTCAAGGTCCTCAGCAAAGCTGGCCTCCATGGTCACCTGCTCCGGGCTCACGCCGAGCACCTTTACGGTGCACTGCTTGAACTGCTCGAAGGCCTGTGCGTCGTCCATTTCCTGCAACTTCCCCTTGTGTTTATCCGTTTCAGGCGACGCGGTTGCGCCTGCCCGTCCGAGCCTTCCGGCCCGTTTTCCATCCGATCATGCTACCCCCGGGGGGCTCCGCAGGATCAGAAGCCCATTGAAATCCCTCCGTCGACCGTAAGCACGGCCCCGGTAATGTAGCCGGCCGCCTCCGAGGCCAGGAAAGCGATCGGGCCGGCGATCTCCGCCGGGGTTGCGATCCTCCCCATGGGTACCGCGGCGGTCATCTCCGCCATGCGCTTTTCGGAGACCACCTCGGTGAGAGCGGTGGTGACCGCTCCCGGCGCCACCACGTTTGCGGTGACGTTGCGCGTCGCTACCTCGCGGGCCACCGATCGGGCAAACCCGATCAGCCCGGCCTTGGATGCGGCGTAGTTGGCCTGCCCCGGCGCGCCCATGCCCGCTATCACGGAAGTCACGTAGATGAGCCGGCCCCATCGGGCCCGGATCATCTGGGGCATGACCGCCTTGGTCAGGCGAAAGGCGCCGGTGAGGTTGGCGTCGATGACGCGGTTCCAGGCCTGCTCCGACATCCGGAGCAACAGTGTGTCCTCCGTGACGCCGGCATTTGCCACCAGTACCCCCACCGGGCCGAAGCGCTCGTTCACCGCCGCCACGGCCGCCGCCACAGATTCGGATTCGGTCAGCTCGCAGTGGACTTCGAAGAAGTCCTCGCCGAAGTCGGTCAGCTCCTTTTGGGCCCGGCGGCGATGGTAGGTAGCCGCCACCCGGTGCCCCTGCTCCAGCAGCAGGCGCGTGGTTGCCTCGCCGATGCCCGTCACGCCACCGGTTACGAGCACGGTGCGCTTTGTCTCGGACACTAGGCTCCCCACCTGACCACGGCGGACGCCCATGTCATCCCGGCTCCGAATCCGCAGAAGAGGACGTAGTCACCCGGGTGGATCCTTCCCATGTCGGCGGCGGCGGCCAGCGCCAGCGGAATACTCCCCGAAGAGGTGTTGCCGGTCTTGTCGAGGACGATGGCGGTCCGATCCATGGGGATTCCGAGCCGGTTGTTGGCGGCCTCGATTATGCGGATGTTGGCCTGGTGGGGGACCACCAGGGCGACGTCGTCGGCGGTAATGCCCGCGCGCTCGAGGGCCGCTTTGGCCGAGGAGACCATGGCCAGCACTGCACGCTTGAAGACCTCGCGGCCTTCCATGCGCAGGAACCCGCCGTGTTCGCAGTAGAGGATCGGGACCAACGAACCATCCACGCCCAGGTCCCAGCTAAGGAAGTTGTTCTCCTCAGTGCGGCTGAGCACCACGGCACCCGCGCCGTCGGCAAAGAGCACGGCCGTGGCGCGATCCTCCATGTCGGTGATGCGGCTGAGCGTGTCCGCGCCGATGACCAGAACGTGTTCCACGCCGCTGAGAATCATGGAGTGCCCGACCACCAGCGCGTAGACGAACCCTGCGCAGGCGGCGTTGATGTCGAAGGCGCCGCAGTTGAGGCCGAGTTCGGCCTGGACGGTGGCGGACGTCGCCGGGACCGTCTTGTCCGGGGTGGTGGTCGAGAGGACCAGCATTCCGATGTCGGCCGGGGTCAGCCCCGCCGCGGCTATCGCCTTTTGGGCCGCTTCCACCGACAGGGACGCGGTGGTGCCTCCGACCCGGCGTTCTTTGATGCCGGTTCGTTCGGTGATCCAGGCGTCGCTGGTGTCAAGGCGCTTCTCGAAGTCCTCGTTGGTGATGACGGTGCCGGGAAGAGCTGCGCCCCAGCCGGTGATTTTTGATCCGAACATAATCCCTGTCAATTCTCCAGCTTTGTTCTGAGCCAGGCTATGGGCTGGCCGATGATCACCCGCTCGCCCTCGGCGGCGATGTACCCCGAGAGCTTGCCGGCGAAGGGTGAGCGCACCGCCAACCCGGAAACGTCCCCTACCTCGGCGCCGACGCCCACGCTCTGATGAGCGGAAACCTCGGCGGACGGGGTGAAGACCCCCGCGGCGGGCGAGACGATAATGCGCTCCGAGGCATAGAGGTGCTCGCCAAGTCCGCCGTCAACCTGGGGTTGCAGCTTGGCGGCCGCCTCGACGGCCAGGAGGAGCTTGTCCAGGTCGTCAGGGGCCTGGATGGAGATTCCGGTTATTTCCGGGACGGTGCGCTTGGCCAGGCCGGTGAGCACGTTGCCGGGCCCGATCTCGACCAGAAGGCTGGTGCCCTGGTCCCTCAGCTTGGCAAGTGAGCGTGTCCACATGACCGGGGAGGTGAGCTGCTGCGCGAGAAGCCGGATCCAGTCGGCGGCCCGGCGGTACGGGAAGGCGTCCACGTTGGCCACCACCGGAACCTCGGCGTCGAAAAAGCGCGACTCTAAAAGAGCCTTGCGCAGCCTGTGCCTCGCGTGCTCCATAAAGGGAGTGTGGAAGGCTCCGTTGACCGGGAGCACCATGACGCGCTTGGCGCCGTATTCGCGCGCCCTCTCGATGGCCCCCTCCAGCGCGCCCTTGCGCCCTGCCAGCACAACCTGGCCGGGGGCGTTGTAGTTGGCGACCCAGACATCGCCGCCGACTTCGTCACAGGCCTTCTCGGCACCCTCGTCGTCTATGCCCAGAAGCGCGGCCATTGCGCCGGGATGCTCTTCGGCGGCGTCCTGCATGGCCTCCGCTCTTTCCGAGACGAGGCGGGCGCCGGTGTCGAAGGCAAGTGCGCCGGCGGCGACGAGCGCGCAATATTCACCGAGGGAGTGCCCTGCGCATATGGATGGAGTGACGCCGGTGCGCTCTATCGCGTCCAGGACCATCATCGACATCGTGTAGGTCGCCAGCTGGGTATTGCGCGTTTGCGAGAGGGCCTCCTGGTCGGCGTCGAGCAGGAGGGAGGCGATGTCGCGCCCCGACGCCTCGGATGCTTCGTGGACGATCTCCCAGGAGGGATGATCGACCCATGCCGCTCCCATGCCCGGTTTCTGGGAGCCTTGCCCGGGAAATGTGAATGCGATCACCATCAGCCTTTCGTCCTCAATGTCCCTCCGCGCGCGGGCACGCGACGCAAAGGGCGATTCATTGCCGGTCTCCGGCTTGCGGTACAGAGGCTCCTCGTCGCCTGCCCGCCATCAAATGGTCGGTTGGCTAAGAGTGGAGACCGCCTGGACCGTGAAATACCCCAACACAGTTAATAGACTTCCGGGACGGCGCTTGGGTTACAGATTTTCTGGGATTTCTGTTACGGCTCCCGCAGCGCCTGCGGGCCCCAGGGCGTGTCGGCGCCGGGAGAGTGTGTTAGCGGTGCGCCGAGGTCCCTGCTTTGGGATTCCGGCACCAATCCTGCCACGGGCAATAGGTGTCCGTGGTGTCATCGGGTACCCCCGGTGTGGCGGAAGGGAGCGAGGGGACCGTTTGCCAGGACGTCGCGGGCAAGCCGCACGGCGGCGTTGATGCCCAAGGGGTCGGGCTTGAATTCGAGTGTGGGCTCCTAAGTGAAGCGCCCGCCCGCGGGTAGGCCCGGCTTGGCGGGGCCGGTCTTTGTTCGTCCCTTTCCGGTAAAGTGACTGCGGCGCGGGAAGCTCTATGCTGACTGATTGCTGGCCCGGGTGGTGGAATGGTAGACACGGAGGACTCAAAATCCTTTGCCCGCAAGGGCGTGCGGGTTCGAATCCCGCTCCGGGTACTCGGCGTTGCATTCCAAAGTTACGAGTTCGCACGTATCTAAGTGCATCACCAGAATGCAGCGCCGGTGTGACGCCCAAATTCACCGTGGTTCAAGACCGCGCCCGCTGTGATTCGGACGGGGCCCATTGGGCGTCGCCGAGTCGCGCGGACTCGCAGATGGATGACCTGCCGCCCAGCTCGCAGGCGCTAGCGCCTTGGCCGGAAACCCATTACCGGCTGGCTTGGTAACCCACTGTTGGCGGCGGTGGCAGCCATCGAAACGGTTTATCGACGTCGGGCCGGCTGTGGGCCATCGGCATCCTTGGCGTGGAGCCACCGGATGCATGCCGCAGGATGCGGACGGCCCAGTGTCATCCGGGACGGACCCCTTTCGAAAGCCCATCGTTCGGGGGCACCTCCAGGGGGTCGCACTCGAGGAGGGTGGCCCCTTTTGCCGTATTGTTTTTGCGGCCGGCCCGGGGTTACCGGCAGGATCCCGGTGCGGTCAGGCCGTTGGTGACGTAGACCGCGCAGTACATGCCGAGGTTGCCGTGAGGGTTGTTGACGCTCATGGCGTTTGCCATCCCCGGCAGGGCGTTGGTGCCGATCATATTGAGTGCGCCGACATAGCCGTTGGGAGTGGTTCTGGGAGCCGCGTCCGCCGGGCCGGCGGTGGCGAAGACGGCACCGACGAGGGCGACGGTGGGAACTACGGCCGCCAACGACATGATTCGTTTCATCTGCATGCTTCTCCTTTTTCAGCGGCGGCCGAAGCCGCCGTCTATTCGATCGGCTGCAGGGTTCGTGTCTCGCTTACACGGCTGCCGAGCGCCCGGATCGCGGAGCCGGGGCGGAGGGTCGATGGCCCAGCCTTTCGCGATGACGGCTGTCGCGTGGTCGTCCGTCGCGAGACGGGCGGTTGTTACCCCGAGACGCGCGAACGCCCCGATTGTTTCCAAGCCGATCGGCACCTAGGTGTTATCGGCCCGAAAGCACAAGCGCGGCAGCCCCATCGGGAGCAAACATTAAGGGTCTTGGTTCTCCGGATCATCCGGCAGTTCCCTCATCTTTGTGGACCAGCCGCGCCGCCAGTTCGGCGCGGTTGCGCGCGCCGAGCTTTGCCAGGATGTGCGAGACGTGCCGCTCGACCGTCTTGCGCGAGAGGAAAAGGGATTCGGCTATCTCCGGATTGGTCGCGCCTCGTGCCACGGCTTCGGCAATCTCGAGCTCGCGGCTACTTAGCGCCGTCCCCGACCCGGACGGACCTCTCCGCCAGGTGTTGACTCCGAGGCTGCGGAGTCGCGCCATGGCCAGCTTCGCCTCGCTGGCCGCGCCCATTTCCTCCGCCTCGCGGGTCACGCGCTGCAGATCCTGGACGGCTTTCGGACGGTCGATATACGCCAGCGTGCTGGCGGCGTCGAACTCGATCCACAGCCGCATCAGCCTGTAGCCGACCTCCTCCGCTGCATGGGCCGCCTGGTCGAACAAGGCGATGCTTGCTTCCGGATCGCGTCGAGCGGTGATCAGGGCTTCGACATAGGCGCGGCGCGCCGCCGGACCGCCCGGAGACGGATTGGCGTGCGAGGTGTCCCAGCGCTCCAGCGCTTGCTCTGCGGTGGCGGTCGAACCGATGCGCGCCGACGCCTCCGCGGAGTGGAGGACCGATTCCCAAAGGCAACGTCCGCACCCCGCCAGGTCCGCATCCGCGCCCATGGCGTCGATCAGAGCCTCCAGCGCGCCTGCGGCAGGTGTAGAGAAGCGGCCGACAAGTCCCATGTGAATGGTTCGGATAACCAGCCGAAAATGGGGGTCACGCTCCGTCGCGATCAGGCGCCGGAGCGCCTCCACGTTCGACTGCCAGTCGGTGCGGCTGGCTTCAATGCCATGCAGAACCGCCCGTAGCTGCGGCAAGGTGAAACGGCGGGGTGTTCCAACCCGCTCGGCCAGTGTTATGGCCTGGTTCATCATGGCCGACGCCTCGTCAAGACGGCCGAGGTGGTGGGCGACCCAGCCGACCCAGTGGGTGGCCTCGACCTCCAGGGTCGGCAGCGTCAACCGCCGGGACTCCTCCAGCGCGCGTTTGGCCTTTGGCTCTGCTGAGCGCGGGAGTCCTTCGAACTGCAGCATCGAGAAGACTCCGTCGGAGGCGGCAGCTAGCACTTCTGCGGGGTCTCGCGCCGCTCGCTGGATCAACTCCGCGCAGTGGCGCACCGTCTCCGCATCGGCCCGGCGTATGGCCGCATCGAGATCGGCGCGAAGCGCCATGACGTACGCGGAGGCCTCGCGATCGCTAAGCGCCCCGACCCCTCCTGGCCGTCCTATCAAGCGCTCCGAGGCTGCCATTGCACCGGCGACGAGCGGCTCGGCCTCCGCCACCCGGCCCTCCAGCCAGAGCAGTGACTGCGCGTCCATACAGTCGGCTTCTATCGCCGGAACCGCGTCTTGGCCGGCCAGTGCGCGAGCCTTGGCCGCGAAGGCATGCACCTCGAAGGGCCGCCCGAGTCTGAGCGCGGCCGCGGCTGCAGAGAGCGCCGCTGTGGCGCGCTCCGGTCCGGGCACGACACGGTCGGCGAGCACCGACCAGCGCTCCAAAGCGGTGGCCCAGTCTCCGATCTCGTAAGCCAGAGCCGCGACCTCCACCTGAAGGGCTTGTGCCCTCGTGCCGCCGACGGAGTCGGCAATCTCGGCGAGCATGGCCACTCCCCTGGCACCGATCAGCCGTCGCTGGGGGGATCGGGCGATGCGCAGGGCCAAGGCTTGTGAATCGAGACCGGCGGCCGTACGGTGCTCGAGCGCTCGCGATAGCTGGCGGACATCCTCGCCCGCAGAATTCTCCAGCCATAGTGCCAGGTGCCTGTGCATTCGGAGGCGCTCGTCTTCGCCAAGCTCCCGGAAGGCGGTCTCTCGTATGAGGTCGTGGGCGATGGAGAGCATGGTTCCGTTTTCAACCGCCAGCGCCCTGTCGGCGAGATCGAGAGCAGCGCTCCTCACCCGATCTTCGCGCCAATCCATCAGCTCGCCGACTGCGTCCATGCTCAGCGGCTGCGCCCCCACCAGAAGCAGAGCCAACAAGGCTGCGGGATCCATGTCGAGGGTTGCGCACCGGTCGCGGATCAGATGTTGTGGGGAGCGGTCCGGATTGTCGCCGGATGTGAGATCGTCTGCCAAGGCGGTCATCCAGAACGGCGAGCCCGATGCCCTGCGCCACAGTTGTATGGCCCGGTCCGAGCCGAGGCCGGGTGCACGCGCTGCCAGAAGGGCGATTCCGTCCTGCTCCTCGAGGGGCCCGAGTTCGATCCGCGTGAACCGTTCCGAGGGAAGTGCCTCGGCGAGCTGTGCGGCGAACAGGGCCGGCTCCGGAGCGGGGCGGCCGGCGCACAAGACGAACAGTGGTGCTCCGGCGCCGCTGGAGGCCACGATCAGGTAGTGCAGAAGAGCGAGTGTCTCGGAGTCCATCCACTGCAGGTCGTCGGCGATGATGCCGAGCGGACACATGTGGAGCACACAACGGAACGCGATCTCAAAAAGGCGGACGGACTCGGGGGCGATTGCCATTGCGGACCCACCAACCATGAGTGCGTCGAGTCTCGCACCGACCTGCGGGGCTCGAGCCAGCTCGCGTAACAGGCCCGCGGCCGCTGCCAGGGCTATCTGATGGGTGGTCTGGTAGCCCTGTATCAGCGCGCACCGCTGGTCCAGGGCCTTGGCCACCTCGCCCAGCAGACGTGACTTCCCCAGTCCGGGGGTCCCCAGGACCACTCCGCAGGCCGTACCCCCGCTCAGGCTCGTGGCGGCAAGAGCGCGTAGCACACGCATTTCCGCCCACCGGCCAACGAACGGGCCGTCCGATCGCCCCGCGCCCACGGGACCTAGGCTACCAGGGCTCCCAGGACGCCACATGGTGTACTCAAGGCCGACCAAGGCCAGGTCCGCCTTTTTATTCC
Organism: Actinomycetes bacterium; assembly: GCA_021823385.1. The sequence continues at coordinate 4,557 of JAKAOC010000016.1, read as the reverse complement.
GATCGCCGGACACCCTCTTGGGGCCTGCGCGGTGCTCCACAATCGCAGTCTCCTGGGAGGATTTCCGGTCGACGCGCCGGGATTTGCGCCCCGGTGGAAATCATGCGAGCGCGATGTCCGGGCGAGGGCAGCGCGATAGTGGCCACGTGGTCTGCCAGGCTTTGCGGTAATTGCCCGCCTCTGCCCGAAGCGCTCCGTGCTCATTTCGTGATGGCAGGGTCTACGGCGTACTGGGAAACGCACCCCGAGCTTGCCGTTGAGGGCCAAGCCAACTGCGCCTCGAAGCGATCGCCGCCTGGGTCGGCGAGGCCGCCGAGCCTGCCGGCATCGAGCAGTCTTCGCCCCGGGGTCACGCCAACCCTCTTTCGAGGTGCCAGGTGTCTTGCCGGCTACCCGGATGCGGCCGCCAACACCCACGCGGCGGTAGGCCCGGCGTTCATCGCGTCACATAACTGTCCAATGGTGATACAATAGGAACCTAGGCCTCCGCGACGTCCCACATTCGGTTTGACGGCAAGGAGGCGGAACGGGGGACGTCCCCCATGTCCGGTAGATCATCAGGTTCTGCCATCCAGTCCCGCCTGAACGAGCGGCTGGCACGGATACTGAACCAGGACAAAAGCTCCGACGCCTCGATGGTGGCCGTGTTGGGCGTGGCTCTGGTCTTGGGTCTGATCGGCTTTGCCGTCTATGTCTTCTGGGTCGGCGCCATCGTCGTCCTGGCCCTGGGGCTCGGCTTTAGCTTGGCCAGCCGCCGATGGGACCGCATCGAATTGGCCAACCCAAGAGCCGGCGAGGGCGAAGCCTTCACGGGCCAAAGTGCGGCACCTTCGGTTGGCATTGAAATACGCGAATCAGGAGGGAAGTCATGATCGTCATCGTCGGACTCGTCATCTTGATCGTCGCCGTGGTTGTCGCCGTGGCCGGCGTACTGGCCAACTCGGGGAGTGGACACGCTCTAAGCCACGGGTTTGCGGTATTCGGGTACCACGTGACCGGGTCCACTGGCACCTTGTTTTTCTATGGCGTGGTGGTCGGGGCTATCGCCCTTTTGGGGCTGAGCCTGCTCCTGGTTGGGGCACGTTGGACCTCCCGCCGGGGAAAGGCGGCGCGCCATGGCCTGAGCCAGTCTCGCAGCCAGGCGGATGCCCTCAGAAAGGAGCGGGACGACCTGATTGAGGGACAGGATTCCGGCAGCCGCGAAACCGTCGATCCACCGCCCGCCCCTTCTCGGACCGCGCCAGGGCCCTAACCCCCGGCTGCGGCCGCAGCGGGCATAACCTCCACACCGAAAGCAGCCGGGCCCGAATCGCCCAGCGACGGATCGTCGGCTTCGGCTGCTTGCGACCTAATAAAGATACGGCCTTAGGAGGCCCCCATGATAATTCTCGGCGTAGTCCTTCTAGTCATCGGATTTCTTACCGGTATCGCCCTTGTCTGGACGATCGGAGTGGTCGTCCTCGTTATTGGGCTGGCCTTGTGGCTCCTTGGAGCACTCGGCCACGCCGTGGGAGGCCGACGGCACTACTTCTAGTTGCCTGAATCAGGGACCCTGTGCCGTCTGAGCGAAATCCCGGTTGGACCCTGCCTGTCAGGGCCGATTGCAGGGAGTCTGAGCAGTGCCTTCGTGTGGCCCTTTGGCCACAAAAGCACCACTTGTGAGAGTGAAGAATGCCCGGAGGAAGAATTTGGGTGGTTTGCGCGACATTCGCAGCAGCCCCTCACGAAGTGTCCGGCAGTACCGGCCAAGGAGAATGTCATGGGAATCGTCGCGAATGGGTCGAACTGCGAAAGGGGCAGCGACCATGAACTTTGCAGCTAACGCGGAGGGGCAGCGTTCCGGCTTCCGTACCGCCGGCGTCGTCTTGGTGATCGTAGGCGCCATTGGTGCCTTCCTGTCGATTGCGTACTGGGCAGGGTGGGGCCGATTTGGCGATTTCGGACCGCGCCAGCACCCGGACGCCGATGTCTAGTGCACGTGGAAGCACCGGCCGGAGGGGCATTCTTTCCGGCCGCGATCCTGGTCGGAAATGGAGGACAAATTGTTTTGTGCTCGTGATAGTTGCGGCGGTCTGACCGCAGGCTGGATCGGACGGAGTTCCGGTTCAAAAGGAGGAAAGTCCGTGAGGTCTCTGACCAGTTCGGTTGGCAAGCGGCGTCCGCTCCGTCGGTTATTCACCGTGGGGGCCGCCGCCACTCTGGCCGTCTTTGCGGTGGCGCTGGGAGCGCCGGCGGCGCTCGCGGCCCAACCGCAGGTGGGATTGGGTAATGCCGCACCGTTTGCGGTGCTGGCCGGCACTACGGTGACCAATACCGGCCCGTCGGTGATATCCGGGGATGTGGGCGTGAGCCCGGGTACGGCCGTGACGGGATTCCCACCTGGTCAGGTGAACAACGGAACCATTCACCTGGGAGATGCCGTCGCTGCCGGCGCCCAGGCGGATCTGACCACCGCTTATAACGACGCCGCGGGGCGGACCCCGGCCACGACCGTGGCCAATCCCGACCTGGGCGGTACGACGCTGGCCCCCGGCGTGTACAAGGTCGCCTCGGCTATGAGCCTGACCGGCACGGTCACGCTCGACGGCCAAAATGACCCCAACGCCGTCTTCATCTTCCAAGCCGGATCGACACTGATCACCGCATCGAGCAGCACGGTCAAACTGATCGGTGGAGCCCAGGCGTGCAACGTGTTCTGGCAGGTGGGTAGTTCGGCCACCCTGGGAACAGGCAGCAACTTCGCCGGAACCATCATGGCGTTGACCTCGGCGTCGGTGCAGACCGGAGCCACCGTGGCCGGGCGGGTCTTGGCCCGCAACGGCCAGGTCAGCCTGGATGACAACACCATAACAGTCCCGACGTGCACCACCGCGACGACTACGAGCACGACCACAACGGGGACGACCGCCAACACAGGGACGACCGCCGCTACCACGGTCATCCCCACGGGAGCGCCGAAGACCGGCGTGGGCGGAGCCTCGGGCTCCGGTGACAGCATCGTGCTGCTGACCCTGGGTGGGATGGCACTTATCGGTGCCGGAGCTGCTGCGGGCCAGGCCATTCGCAGGCGCTGGGGCTATAACGGGTCGGGCGGCAGGGATGTATGACCAGGGCGGCTGCGCCGGCACATAGGAGGCCGCCTTCGAGGCGCTGGTGGGTGGCGACCGTCGTGCTGCTGGCGGTTGCCACCACCAGCCTGACGATTGGCGTGCGGGGTTCCAATGGGGCTCTGCCACCCCCGGTGCGTCAGGCGTCCATGCCTAGCGCTCATCCCCGGCACAGCCTGTCAGCCGTGGCCCGGCAAGCGGACCTCGTAGTTGCCAGGGCGGTTCCGGTCTTTTTGCGTGTCCCGGCCATCGACTTGGCGGTGTCGTTGTCGACCCTCGGACTGAATCCCAACGGAACCGTCCAGGTGCCGACCGACTTCGCCCAACCGGGCTGGTATCGCCTCGGTCCCTCTCCCGGCCAGGTCGGCTCGGCGGTCATCCTGGGACATGTCGACTCCTACCAAGGCCCAGCAGTCTTCTTCAAGCTGCGCTTATTGCAGGTAGGTGATACCGTCGAGGTCACGTTGGCCGATGGTGTGATCGCCCGTTTCGCGGTCACGAACCTGGTCATGTATCCCAGGTCGCAGTTCCCGTCCCAACAGGTGTACGCGTCCCATGGTTACCCCGCTCTGCAACTGGTCACCTGCGGTGGACAATTCGACAGCTCAACCCGCCACTACCTTTCGAACATTGTCGTCTACACCACCCTCGTCGCAGCCACACCTCCCACCGGTGCCGCTCCGGCTGCAACGGGATCCGCGAGCCAGGGCTAGCGACGACAACAACCGCCGTGGCCATACGCCGAGGACGGCCGGGTGGGCACCCGTGCCAAGTTGGGAGAGCACGACTGCGGGAATCATCGATGACCACCGGAACTGCTGGCGAATGAGCATTGCCATGCCGAGGCGACACCGGTTGCCCGGTCCGCGCCCAATCATTTGTGCTTTGGGGCCAATGGCGAACCCATGGCGAACGGGAACCGGAGAACCGACTCCCGGTAAAAGGTCGGAAAGAGGTGCGCCGGCGGCGCAAACGCGGCGCGTGCCGTCCAAATGCCGACGACGCCCTCCTGCAGCCGCCATGCGGCCTTCAGGTGTGGCGCCACTCGTACTCTCCTCTGCCGGGCAGCTCCTCTGAGCGCCCCGCGCTCCTCGGCCAAGGGCTAGGGCTAGGGCTTCGAACTCGACGGGCGCCAGATGGTCAAGGGAGTCGTACCTGGGCTCATATCGTATTTCTCCCTGGCGTGATCCCGGATGGCCCGGGCTTCAGCGACATCAAGGAATAACTTGCCGTCCGGGTGCTCGTCCCGTCGGGCGCGGCTCTCCGGCCCGCCTTGCCGCTATGTGCGCATACCCTCCAAGTCGGGCGTGCGTGTGCGGCCTTCGCAGCGTTACTCAGGCCACCTCGCGATGGCGAGACGCTCTGGCGACGATGATTCTCGAGGCTGTTATCAGCGCCAGCACCAGCACGATCAGGAGGAACGCCGCGTCGAAGGAGAGCTGCACCGCCT
>JAKAOC010000504.1 GCA_021823385.1 Actinomycetes bacterium | reverse complement strand
GGTCCTGCCGGCCCTCATCGAGGCAGTCAAGGCCCACAAGGGTTAATTACCCCGAACTTCAAGGGTGCGCTCAAAGCGCGTAGCCTTCGTCACATGGATGAAGAATTGATCACTGGAGCGGCCCTGGAGATTCTCTCCCAAGGGCCGCTTGCTTTGTCCGAGCTTGCCCAAAGGCTTATCCAGCGTGGACTTCTCGAAGAGGGTTACGACGAAGACGAGCTAATCGAGACGCTCGATGACGAGGTCTGGCTCGATGACGACGTTGTCCACTCCATCCCGGCCCTTACCGAGGGACGCCGTTTCACACATCGCCTGACCCCGGAGGAAAAGGCGCTCGGGCGCCTTATCCAATTCCCCGACTTCGCCGGGCTCTGGCTGCAGCACGAGGAGAGCGCCCAGCGCCGAGGCGTCTCACACTTCAGCATGCTCGACGACGAGTTCGTCCAATGGGTGGCGTCGGCGGATGCGGACTGGCTGGCACCCTTCGCCCCCGGGGAGTTGATCCAGGTAATCCGGAACGATGGAGCCCTGGTCGTGGCCGCGTGCGAGGAGCCCGGCGACGGCCGGGAGGAGCGGCGGGCCATCGCCGAGCTGCATGAGCGCTTCGTCGAGACAAAGGTGTCGGGTGACGCCGAAGACTTCATGCTGTACCTGCTGGCCGGTGATCCAGGACTGTTCCGCAGCCCCCAGCCGCCGCTCGGCGAGATGTTCGTCGCCTGCCGGATCCCTGTGGTCGGCGCCCAGATCGAAGGCGTGGACTCCCGCTTGGACGATCACTTCATGGCCATTCTCTCCGACTTGTACGAATTCGACCGCTGCTGCCGGCAGGCGCTACGCGCCATCAAGAGCGCCTTCGCCTTTTGGCGGGTTCCCGAGTTGCGTGACCAGGTCGACCTCGCTGCGGCCGCCCGTAACTTGGCGCACTCCCAGGTGGCCAGCGCCTTTGCCGACCTGTTCCTGGAGACCAAGGTGGGCGGTGAGCCGGCTTTCCGGGAGTTCGCGGAGGCGCTGGCCAAGGTCAAAGGAGAGCGGGCTGCGGCGGGGATGTATCTCCTTGGCTGTGTGAACGACGTCTCGCTCGACCTCGATCGCGCCCGCGCCGGCTTCTCCATGGCCCATATGCGCGATCCGGGCTACCAGCCGGCTATCGAAGCGCTGGCCAGGCTGGCTGCCGACCGAGGGGACGCGGCCGAGGCGAGGAGCCTATATGGCCGCTCCACCTTGGTCTGGGCCCGGGAGGAGGCCGAAGTGCTGGACAAGCTGCTTGGCGCGGACCTCCCCAAGGTGGGTAGGAATGATGCATGCCCCTGCGGCTCGGGCAAGAAGTACAAGGCCTGTCACGAGGGCATGCGTGCCACCCTGACGCCGGAACAGCGCCATGCCTGGCTGATGCGCAAGATCGCCCAGTTCCCGCGCCGCCCTGGAAACGGGCTGCGCATGGCCACAGAGGTGTCACACCTCGGTGAGTTGCTCGACCCTGAGCACGAGGGCCTCTTGGAAGACGCGATGGTTGTTGACGTCATGGCCTGGGACGACCGCAATCTTTCCGCATACCACACTCGCCGCGGGCCTATCCTTCCGCCAGAGGACGCGGTCGTCGTCTCAGCGCTGGCGGAGTCGCGGCGCGACCTTTGGGTGGTGGCCGCCAGCGATCCCGGCCGGCGGCTCACCTTGGGCAATGTGCGCAGAGGCGAGCAGGTTGAGGTGGAGGAAGGCCGGGGAGCCGTGGATTACCCGGCGGGCAGCAACCTCCTGGTTCGCGTTGTCGAGCTCCCGTCCGGGACTTGGCTCTACGGCATGGTCTATCCGGTGCCCGAGGAGGAGGTGCAGGAGGTACTCGCCATGCTCGAGGAAGGAATGGACTCCTGGGACCTTGTCGATTGGTATACCGAGGGCTCAAGCCGCCCTGGGGCAATGTCGAACACCTCGGGCGAGGAGATCGTCTTCTGCTCCGTGACGGCGAGGCTTCCCGATCCGGGAGCCGCTGCCATGATCCTGGACCGGCACTTGGAGAAGGGTGGTGACGGCGCCTGGGTCGAAAAAGAGGACTCCGAACTCATGGAAGGCGTGATCGTGGGCACCTTCAAGATCCAGGGTGACCTGCTCGCCTACGGCGCCAACTCCCTGCAGCGTTTTGCCCGCATATCCAAGAGGGTGGAGGAGCTGCTCGGCAATCTTGAGATTGTCGAGCAGCGGTTCACGCCGCTGGCGGAGGCCCTGGCCGAGCATCGAGAAGGGTCCGGCGAGGCGCCCGCAGCCCCGCAGCCCCCCGACAGTCCGGCCATGCAGGCGCAATTCCAGGAGATCATGCAAATGGCCGAGCTGAAGTGGCTGGACCAGCCCGTGCCGGCACTGAGCGGCCGCACGCCGCGCCAGGCGGCCGCGGACCCCGTCTTGAGGGGGGACTTGGAGAGGCTGCTCGCCAAGTTTGCGAGGGACGAGGCGCGCTTGCCGGCGGGCGCGGCAGGCTTCAGTGCCACCAGGCTTAGGGCGTTGCTGGGGCTGTAGTCGCCCGCGCAGGTTCGGAACGGCGGGCTAGACACCCCTTGTCCCTA
>JAKAOC010000503.1:2000-2559 GCA_021823385.1 Actinomycetes bacterium | reverse complement strand
CAGGATCGCTGGGGAGAGGACCGCACCCTCTTCGCGGCCAGGGTCCTTCACGGCGTTCGCGAGCAGGCGCGCGAAGGGATCGTTGGTCTCAGGCTCTGTGTCGACGAGCTGGCGCCATGGGCCGGGATCCTGCCGGCGCAGGCTGCCTCGATCTTCGCCAAGCTGGAAGGATACGTCGACTACCTGGTGCTCGAGCGCGGCTCGATTTACACCCAGCATGCCACCATCCCCGACTTTCACGACGGGGCCGCCTTCCTCGACCAGGCCGTGGAAGAGTTCATGGGCACCCACGCCACTGTCGTCCCGTTGGCAGTGCTGGACGGCCGCGTCAGCCTGCGAGAGGCGGAGGAGCATGTGGCACGGGGCACTGTGCAGCTCGCCGAGCTTACCCGCCCCCTCATTGCCGACCCCCAAGCGCTAGCGGGGCTTGCGGGTCGGGCATCGGCCAGACCATGCGCGGCCTGCAACCAAGGGTGCCAGGTGCGCGACCCTCGAAACCCCGTGGTGAGCTGCGCCTTCAACCCTGATGCCGGCCATGAATCCGAAGCGGCGGGCCGCA
>JAKAOC010000503.1:0-1990 GCA_021823385.1 Actinomycetes bacterium | reverse complement strand
CCGCCGTGGCTGGTCGCCGGAGCGGGAATCGCCGGTATGGAGGCGGCGCTCGAGGCCTCCCGCCTGGGAATGAGCGTTCGCCTGTGCGACGCCTCGGACCAGCCCGGCGGAGAGCTGAGGCTGCTGGCCGAGAAGGGTCTCAACCCGAATCTGGCAGGCATGTTCGACTACTATCTCCGGGCCCTCGCCGCCGCCAAGGTCGAGATATCCACCTCCTGCCGACTGGATCCCGCCGAGGCGCTGGCCCACGCCCAAGACGGCGGTCCCGTCGTAGCGGCGACCGGCGCCACCTATTCGCCCCGCCCATGGAACCTGGGCCGCCTGACCGGAACCGGACCCCAAGGTGCGCCATTGGTTACCACGATGAGGGAGGCGCTCATGTCGCCGCCCGCAGCCGGAGTCAAGGTCGCGCTGTTCGATCCCACCGGCGGAGTCTGGGCGATGACCGTAATGGATGCGCTTCTCGCCTCGGGGATCGCGTTCACCTTGATAACCCCCGATCGGCTGGCCGGCTCGCAGCTGGCTCCGACCGGCGACCTGGTTCCCGCCGCCCAGCGGCTGGCAAGGGCGGGCGTGCGTGTGCTCGCCGACAGCCAGGTCGCCGGGCTGGTCCCAGGCGGTGTGCGCATCCAGGAGCGCTTCGGCGGGGTAAGCCAAATAGTCGAGGCGGACGTGCTTTTGGACTGCTCCCTCCCGGCCGCGCCGGGCGGCTGGCCCGAGCACCAACTACTGCGCCTGGCAGGTGATGCCCTGGCCCCCAGGGGATGGCAGGCGGCGATCCTCGATGCGCGCAAGGCCGTTTCCGAATTGGCGGCGGAGGTGGCCGGTGGCCGGTTTTAAGCACCTCTTCTCCCCGATCACGGTGGGAAGCATGCGGCTGGAAAACCGGATCGTCTTCTCCGCGCACCTGACCAACTATGCCGCCGACGGCCTCCCCGGTCCCGCCCACGCCGCCTACTACGAGGCACGCTCCAAGGGCGGGGCGGGCCTTATCATCACCGAAGAGCACTCGGTGCACCCCAGTGACTGGCCATACGAGAAGATGATCCACGGATTCAAGACCGAGGCGCTGCCGGGTTATCGGGCCATCACCTCGGCCGTGCACCGCCATTCGGCAAGGATCATCGCCCAGATCAACCACAACGGCCCACAAGGCTCTTCTATGTACTCGCGCCTCCCGCTGCTCGGGCCGAGCCAGGTCCCTGACCCGCTCTTCAGGGAGGTGCCCAAGGAGGCAACCTCCGGGGATCTGGCCGAGGTCGTCAGCGGCTACCAGCTGGTTGCCGCGCGCGCCATAGAAGGCGGTTTCGACGGTGTGGAGCTGCAGTGCTCGCACTCCTCGATCGTCAGGGCCTTCCTCTCTCCGGCAAGTAACCACCGCGGCGACGCCTACGGGGGTGACCTCCGGGGACGAAGCAGGCTGATGCGGGAGATAGTCACCGCTGTCCGCGAGGCCATCGGCCCAGGACCCGCCCTAGGAGTACGCCTTTCGGGCGACGAGATGATAGATGACGGGACCACCTTGGATGACGCGGTTGCCCTGGCCCGGATGCTGGAGTCGGAGGGCGGAGTCGACTACATCAACACCTCCATAGGTGTGGCCACCGCCTCCCTCTACTCGATCGAGGCCTCGATGGCGATATCGCCCGGGTACGCCCTGTTCATACCTTCCGCAATACGCAAGGCGGTAAACCTCCCGGTGGTGGGCGTCGGGCGAATCAAGGACCCGCTGCAGGCGGAGAAGGCCCTTGCAGGCGGCCACTGCGACCTGGTGGGAATGGTGCGTGCCCAAATCGCCGACCCGGAGCTCGCCTCGAAGTCCCGCCTGGGGCGGGCACGCGACATCCGCCTCTGCCTCTCCTGCAACCAGGAGTGCGTCGGAAGAGTGGGAATGAACCGCTGGCTGGGCTGCATCGAGAATCCAAGCGCCGGCAAGGAGTACCTTGGCCGGCCGCCCCGGTTCTCCCCGCCTTCCGCCCCACGGGTGGCG
>JAKAOC010000502.1:619-2563 GCA_021823385.1 Actinomycetes bacterium | reverse complement strand
ATAGCTGGGGATCATTGCGGATTGCACCGAGCGCCCCTTCGTCCGCTTGGAACGGGTAGCCGATCACGCCAAAGTCGCTGCGTCCTAGCGAAGTGGCCAGATCGAAACGGAAGCCGTCCACCGAATATCGCTCGGCAAGGTGACGAAGGGCGTCGACGGCCAATGCCACTGTTACGGGCGAGGAGAAGTTCATGGTGTTCCCGGTGCCGGTCAGATCCACGTGGAAAGGCTCCTCCGGCTCCATCAGGTAGTAGTCGGCCGCGGCGAGGCCGCGGTAGGCGAAGGTCGGCCCGGAGACGCCGCCCTCACCCGTGTGATTGAGAACGACGTCGAGGATCACCTCGATTCCGGCTTGGTGCAGAGCATCGACCATCTCGGCGAACTCGGCCGATGCCACATCGAAGTCCGGCCGGCTGGCATACCGCGGCTCTATCGCGAAGAAGGAGATCGTGTTGTAGCCCCAGTAGTTGACGAGGCCCGCCTGTAGCAGGCGTTCGCTGTCGGCGAAGTGCAGTACCGGCAACAGCTCGATAGCCGTGACTCCCAGGCGGCGCAGATGCGCCACAAAGGCGGGGTGGGCAAGGCCCAGATAGCGTCCTCGAAGCTCCGGCGGGACCTCCGGCATGCGCTGGGTGGCGGCCTTGACGTGCACCTCGTATAGCAGGCTCTCCTCCCAGGGAACCGCCGCAAGGATCCGCGGACGGTGCTCCTGTGGCCCGTCGCCGGGTAGTAGGGCCAGCGGGACGGCGCCTTCGGAGTCGGCCTCCGAAGGACGCCAATAATCGAACGGAGCATGCAAACGTGTGGCGTCACCGTAGGTGAGGTGGCCCGTCAGCCGGCGAGCGTAGGGATCGAGCAGCAGCTTGGCGGGGTTGTGGAAGAGGCCATCGGCGGGGCGGTATTCACCATCGGCGCGCAACCCGTAGGCCGAGCCTTCAGGCGCCGAAAAGCGCGCAGCCCACCACCCATCGCCCAGGCGTGTGAGTCCGAGATGCGCCACCTCGGCCTCGGGGGCGTAAAGAGAGAGAGTCAGAGCCTTGGCGGCGGGGGCGTAGACCTTGGCGAGGTAACCGCCCTCATGCCGGGTCACGCCCGGTACCGCGGCCCAAAGCTGCCGGTCGATCCTGCCTATCCCCTGCCCTCCCCCGCGACGTCCACCCTGTGCATGGACCAGCCCAGGATAGCAGCACGCTAATCGGCGGAGGAGACATCCCTGGTAGGAGGCGCTTAGGCTCGCTTGTCGGAGGTGGTGCAGGTGGAACCCTTCGTCAGCGTCGACTGGCTGGTCGTGAGAATTGCCGATGTGAAGGTGGCCGACGTCCGTTGGTACCTGGACGGCAGGAGCGGGCGGGCCTCCTACGATGCGGGGCACATCCCCGGGGCGGTCTTCGTCGACCTGGAGCGCTGGCTGGCCGCGCACGCGATCTCGGGCGGTGGAAGGCACCCCCTCCCTGATCCCGAAGTATTCGCCGAGGGCATGAGTCTGGCCGGCATCTCCGATGACGACACGGTCGTCGCCTACGACGATGCCGGCGGAGTGATCGCATCCCGGTTGGCCTGGATGCTGAGGGCAATCGGCCGCAAGGGCGCGGTGCTGGACGGGGGCATTGCCGCATGGCACGGTGGATTGTCAACAGAAGCGGCGGCGCCACAGCGCGCTGTCTTTACAGCTACGCCATGGCCGGCCGCCGGCTTGGCGACCATCGACGATGCACGCAACGCCGCCAATCTCGTCCTGGACGCGAGGGACCTGGATCGATACCGCGGCGATACCGAGCCCATCGATCCCCGCGCGGGCCACATACCCGGCGCACGCAGTTTGCCGTGCAGGACAAATCTTGACCGCGATGGAACCTTGCTGCCCTTGGCGGAGCTGCAAGAGCGCATCCGCGCAGTCGGCGTGGTGGACGCCTCCAATGTCGTCTCCTATTGCGGATCGGGCGT
>JAKAOC010000502.1:0-609 GCA_021823385.1 Actinomycetes bacterium | reverse complement strand
GACGACCTGCCGGTGGCGACCGGGGGGCAGCCCTAGACCTTGACCACCCGTCCCCGCGGACCGGGTGGCACCGACGGAGGAGGAGCGACGCTGGGGCAAACGGTATCGATAACCTGCGACGTCCACGTCCCACAACTTCCCAGCCGGGTTTGGCAGGCCTTGACCGAGCCGCGCCTGGTTGCGGCCTGGTGGGCCGCCGGTGATATCCGGCCGGTGGTGGGTCATCGCTTCACCCTGGACATGGGGCCGTGGGGCAACCAGCCCTGCCAGGTTGTGGAAGTCGAGCCGGGTCGGATCCTCTCCTACACCTTCGCCGAAGGGTCGCTCGACACCAGGCTCACATGGCGGATCGAGCCCGAAGGCGATGGATGCCGCCTCTTTCTGGAGCACTCGGGCTTTGACCTTGACTCACCCGCGGGGCGTCAAGCCTATGAGGGCATGGGAAAGGGTTGGCCGGGAGTGATCGCCGGCGTCGATGCAGCGTTGCGGCAGGATTCGGAGCCATCGAGCCCGAATCGCTCGGCCGGGGACTACTGACACCAAGCGCCGCGAGCGGGCGAAGCGGAAACAGAAACGCCGGAGCGGGACCTGTCTCGGTGGCCGGGTGAA
>JAKAOC010000501.1 GCA_021823385.1 Actinomycetes bacterium | reverse complement strand
CGATCTGAGCAGACCGTTGTCTTCGAGGAGATGGGCCGGGCGCTCTACTGCGGGCCCTACTTTGCGACGGTTGCGCTGGCCGCGAACGCCCTGATGGCCAGCGGCGACGAAGCCGCCCAGGCCGACTACCTGCCCGGCATCGCTGCGGGGGAGACCATCGCCACCCTGGCGGTGACCGAGGCGGACGGGGGTTGGGGCATTGACTCCTTCGTTACTTCCGCGTCGACATCCGGGAACGGCTACACGCTGCGTGGCGCCAAGTCCTACGTCATCGACGGGCAGAACGCCTCGCTCTTCCTGGTTGGGGCCACGGCGCCCGGAGGAGTCTCGATCTTTGCGGTCGAGGCCGGGGCGCCCGGGCTTTCGGTCGAGCCGATCCCGACATTGGACCAGACCCGCAAGATGGCGGCCATATCCTTCTCCGACACGCCTGCGCGCCTGGTCGGTGCGGAGGGTGCCGGCGTGGCGGTGCTCTCGGCGACCATGGACCTGGCCGCCGTCGCGCTGGCCGCTGAGGAGGTTGGCGGAGCGGCCAAGTGCCTCGAGATGTCGGTGGACTATGCAAAGAGCCGGATCCAGTTCGGGCGTGCAATAGGCAGTTTCCAGGCCATCAAGCACAAGTGTGCGGACGTCCTGCTGGAGGTGGAGTCGGCCAAGTCCGCCGCCTACTACGCGGGATGGGTCGCGTCGCAGGATTCCGACGAGCTTGCGGTCGCGGCGCCACTCGCCAAGGCCTTCTGCTCCGATGCCTACTTCAAGGCGGCCGCAGAGAACATCCAGATCCACGGCGGGATAGGTTTCACATGGGAACACGATGCGCACCTGTACTTCAAGCGCGCAAAGGCCTCCCAACTGCTCTTTGGCGACTCCACTTATCAACGTGCCAAGCTGGCCGACCGCGTGGGCATCTGAACGCGGGGCCCGTTTTCGCACTGTGACTTACGCGCTCTGAGCCGCCCGAGCGCACTCATTCGCCACCGGGTAGTTTCTAGGGCGGAGAAAGTGCGAACGAAAGAAGCGGCATGAGCGATAACCATTACCATCAGATCCTCACCGACCTGGCCGAACCGGCCAAGGACCTCCGCTCCCAGATTCCGGAGGTGTGGCGGGGCTTCGCCGAGATGCATCGCGCCGCCCTTGCCGATGGCACGGTTTCGGCTGCCATGAAAGAGATGGTCGCAGTGGCCATCGCCGTCGCGCGCGAGTGCGACGGCTGCATCGCCAGCCACACTCGTGGCGCGGTGCGCAAGGGGGCGACCCCCGAGCAGATGGCCGAGGTGCTGGGGGTGACCGTACTCATGCTCGGAGGTCCGGGAACGGTCTACGGCCCCCGCGCCTGGGAGTCCTTCATGGAGTTCCATCGCGCCCAGCACCCCTCTCCGGCTTCATAGCGGGCGTTGGTTCGGGTCGGAGGCCTAGGTGATAGTCAAGCTCCCAACCGCAGGTGGCGACTGTGAAATGCTGGTGGTGGACGAGTCCCGTTCGCGGGCGTCGAACCAGGTGCCGGAGTTGGGAGCCCTGCTTTGCTACGGGGTGCCGGCGGCGGCGCGGGTCGCGGGAGTGGACGCCGACTACTTCCTGGAAGAGCAGGTGAAGCGACTGTCTTCGGCTGCGGACGTGCTGGCGGCGGTGCTGGTTCCCTCCGGCGTCGGGAACTCCGACGGCATCTTTTCGCCGCTGCGGTGGCGCCAGGACCTGGCGACTGCCGCCGAGTATCTCTGGAGCGAGGTGGGCGTGCCCGAGGTCTGCCTCGTGGGCTACGAGCTGGCCAGCATCCAGGTTCTCTCGCTGGCCACCGACCTGGAGAGGGTGGCGGGCGTCGCGACGATATCCACGGTCGCCTCGCTCCCTCCCTATGGACTGACAAACGAGGAGCTCGCGGAGCAGCTGAAGAGCCTGGGGGTGTCGCTTCCCCCCGAGGAGGCTTTGGACGCCTGGACGGGGGAGTTCGCGGTCTTGGACCCGGCGCGCAGCGCTCCGCGGCTGGGGCGCAAGCCATGGCTGGTGATCCACGGCCAGGATGACGAGGCGATGCCGGAGGCCCGGGTGCGTCAGCTGCTCGAAGAGGTGGCGGGCATAGGTGAGCTGCACATGGTCACCGCCGGAGGCGAGTCGCTGCGCGCTGATCCGCGTGTCCTGGCGCTGCTTGTCGGCTGGCTGGACCGCATCCGTGGCTAGCCCGCTCCGCCCCGTGCCCTGCGTACTCCTCGAGGTTCTCGAGCGGGCCCGATAGGCTCCGCCCATGGCTCGCCTGCGGTCGGCTTTCCTGATTTTCGTCTGCGGCGCTCTAGTTACCGCATGCGGCTCGGCCGGTCGGCCGAGCGTGGAAAGCGTGGATCAGGCCGTTGCCTTGCAGGCGCCGAGCACTCCCGTTCAAACGGCGCTCGCCTGGTTCCGCGCGATCGATGCTAAGGATCGTCCCGCCGTGCTCGCGTCCTTTGCGTCCGGCTTCGCCTCGAGCACGAGTTGGCACTACTGGGGCGTCGACGCCTGGCCCACTTTCTCCTCGGTAAGATGCAAGCCCGGTACGCAGACGGCGCGCAGGGCCACGGTGCTCTGCACCT
>JAKAOC010000500.1 GCA_021823385.1 Actinomycetes bacterium | reverse complement strand
CGCGGTGCCAAAGTCCACCACCACCAGCGGGATGCCGTAAAGGTCACGCCCTGCCACGGCGTCAGCGATCCTGTCGGCGCCCACCTCCTTGGGGTTGTCGTACAGTATGGGCATTCCGGAGCGGACGCCGGGCCCGATCACCAGGGGTGCGGTGTCGAACCACCGCTCGGCCATCTCCCTCAAAGACTGCGTAGCCGAAGGCACCGTGGACGAGATGACCACTCCGGAGATGGACGTGAGGTGATCCAGCCCCTTCATACCCAGCAGCTGGACCATGAGGAGAGCCTGCTCGTCCGCGGTGCGCTCTTCGACGGTGGCGAGCCGGAAATGGTGGGTAAGCCCGCTGTCGGGTTGCCGTTGCCGGACCTCGTCGGGGCCGTTCAAGCTGGATGCCTCGTAGACGCCGATGACGGTGTTGGTATTGCCGACGTCGATTACCAGAAGCATTCCCCCGGGCCTTCCTACTTCTCGAATACTGCGACGTTGTCGATGAGGCGGACTCCATCGTAGCTAGCCGCCACGAAGAACCTCGTTTCCGCCTCGAAGCGCTCGAGCGAGCGCAGGTCCTCACCACTCGCAGCTTCGAGATAGTCGATCGCAAGGGCGGCACCGGTCTGGGCAGCCCGGTCCTCGATAAGGCGCCGCATCGACGCAAGCACCGGAGCAGTGGCGCTCCCCTGCACCGCATTTGCGCGCCCCGCTTGAAATGCCGCGTACATCGCCGGAGCGGCATCTCTGGCCGCCCGCGTCAACAGGCGGTTTCGAGACGACAGGGCCAGCCCGTCGGCCTCGCGCACCGTGGGCACCACCACCATCTCGACCGGAAAGTGGAACTCTCTGATTAGGTCGGCGATGACCCTGGTCTGCTGGTAGTCCTTCTCTCCGAAGAAGACCTTGGACTTTCCCACCGCAATGAAGAGCTTCGACACGACGGTCGCAACGCCGTCGAAATGGCCGGGCCTGTGAGCGCCCTCCTGCCTGTCGACGATCCCGCTGGTGGCGACACGCATGTTGATGGGTGCAGGATGAATGTCCTCGACGCCCGGGACGAAGATTGCGGCGACCCCCATCGCCTCAAGCGCTGCCGCATCCGCATCGAAATCCCGGGGGTACCGGTCGAAGTCGGCCGGATTGTTGAACTGGAGCGGGTTCACGAATATCGATACGCAGACTCGATCGCACAGCCGCTTGGCCGCCTCCACCAACCCGAAGTGCCCCTGGTGAAGAGCCCCCATGGTCGGCACCAGCCCCACCCGGTCACCGGCGGAACGGAACTCCTCGGTGCAAGCGAAAAACTCGAGGGGATCATTTACCGTGCGCACGTGCACTCCCTTCTTCTGGACCGTCAGCCGCCAAGTGCTCTCCCACAGCTTGGGCGGACATGAAGACTTCTACGACCTGGCTGCCGAAGCGGGTCCGGTACTCGGTGTCGCCGACATGCGTGGCGTCGAAGTCGAACCCCGCCACCTCCTGCGCCATGGACGAATCCAGCTCAGCTAGTGGCACCAGGACGAAGAGACGCGAGGCGGCCCGTGGATGGGGAATGGTCAGCACGTCGTCCTCGAGCCGGATCCGGTCCGCGGCCACTATGTCGAGATCCAGCGTTCGCGGAGCGTTCCTGTAGGGACGCCGTCGGCCCAGGGAATCCTCAATTTGGGCCAGCCGTGACCAAAGCTCGTGCGGCCCTTCCGGGAAGTCCAACGCGGCCACCGCATTGAGCACCGGCTCTGCGTCCGGCTCCATCTCCACGGGGGAAGTCAGGTAGATGGATGAGGTTCCGGCCAAGCCCGGGAGCCGCCGCAACGCCGCGATCAAGTTCGCAAGCGGGTCCCCGCTGTTTGAGCCCAATGCGACGAAGTACTTCACCGGCCGCTGCGCCCCTCGATCTCCACTTCCACCGCCGCATGAGCCAGCCTGACTGGCATTGGCGGGTGAAGCTTCGCCACCTTGACCCAGACTCTTTGGACGTCGAAGCGCTCCTGCGCCGCGGAGGCGATCCGCCAGCAGAGCGCCTCCAGTAGGTGGAAGCTCTCTCCCTCCACGATCTCCACCACAAGGTCGGCCAGCCGTGAGTAGTCGAGGGCCTCGGCGATATCGTCACCGGCAGCGGCCCCGGCGATATCCAAGGTTGCCCTGACGCTCACCTCGAACTGCTGGGGCCGACTCCGCTCCTCGGCGCCGACTCCGTGCCTGCCATCGACGCGGATCCGGTCCAATTCCACGACACCGATCATTGTCCGCTACCTGTAACCGGCGAGGGATCGCAGCTGAAGCACCTCTCGAACATCGTGCACCCGCATTGCCCGCACGCCGCGGGAAAAACACCAGGCGGCGGTCGCAAGTGAGCCCTCCAGGCGATCGCGGGGCGGAGGCATCTCGCCTTCGAAGCGCGAGGCTATCCTTCCGAGGAAGGTCTTCCTAGAAGTGCCCACCAGGACCGGGAAGCCCAGCTCGACGAGAGGGTCGATATTGGCCAGCAGTTCGAGATTGTGCTCCACCGTCTTTCCGAATCCGATGCCAGGGTCCAGCCAAATCTCGTTTATGCCAAGTTGCCTGGCCCAGTCC
>JAKAOC010000499.1 GCA_021823385.1 Actinomycetes bacterium | reverse complement strand
CCGATTGGGGTTGGCCAGAGCACGCCATACCCGGCTACATCAAGAGCCATGTGCACCCCGAAAACATGGATCCAGACCAGATGGTCCTCATCAGCACATTCCGGTTACCGGTGCAGATCCATACGCGCAGCGCCAATTCGAAGTGGCTTGACGAGATCGCCCATACCAATCCGCTATGGATCCATCCTCAGGACGCCGAGCGGCTCGGGATCGATGCCAACGCGATGGTCAGGGTCGAGACCGAAATCGGCTATTTCGTGGTCAAGCCTTGGATAACCGAGGGCATCCGCCCAGGCGTGGTGGCCTGCTCCCACCACATGGGCCGGTGGAAGTTGCAGGGCCACGGCCAGCGCCAGCTGATGCGCACCGTCGCGCTAAACAATGAGGAGGCGCGGTGGCATCTAGAGCCGAAGGAGCCTGTCAAGCCCTATGTCAGCGAGGACCCCGACACCCAGCGCATCTGGTGGGGGGACGTCGGTGTGCACCAGAATCTCACCTTCCCGGTGCACCCGGATCCCATATCGGGAATGCACTGCTGGCACCAGGCGGTCCGGATAAGCAAGGCTGCTTCGGACGATATCCACGGCGAGGTGTACGTGGATACCGACCGGTCGCGCGAGGCCTACAAGCGCTGGCTGGAGATCACACGTAGCGCCTACGGCGTCTCCCCCAACGGGGCTCGTCGCCCACGCTGGCTCATGCGGCCGCTCAAGCCGTCCGCCCAGGCGTTTGCGCTGCCTGTGCAGCACGAAGAAGAGGTGGCAAGGCCATGAAAGTTCCGGGCGCGGACGAGCGCGCCCGCGCCGAGGTCCTGCGCGCCTGTTCGGAGGTCGTGGCTAATGCCAGCCTGCACTCCGAGATTCGCACGCTTTTCGGCCTTGAAGGGTTCAGTCCGGCGGACCACACCGAGGTCTTTGCGCTCGAATTGCTCCCCGACGCGTGCATCTATCTGAGTCCGGGCGCGCAGCTCGGGGGAGAGCCCGGCGAGCGCCTAGACGGCTTCCTGGCAGCGGCCGGGATCGAGCCGATCCGAGAAGCGACCTCGCTGGTAAACCAGCTTGTTATGGTGGCCGACATGATCGATCGACTTCTCGAGGCTCCGCCGGGAAGCGGCGATTCGGCGGCGATGGAAAAGGTGCTGGCGGCGTTCCTTTTTGAGCACGTACTTCCCTGGGCCCCCGTCTACGCCACGGCGACTACTCGCCTGGAGCCACGCCTCTCGTCGTGGGCCGGAGCCACGGTCGGCACATTGGCGGAGGTGGCCGGGTGGCTCGAACTCCAGAGCTGGGAGATGACTCCTTCGGTACTGGACGGTCGCGTCAAGGCCGCCGAAGACGCCTCTGACCTTGTCGCCTTGGCAGCCTCCCCATATCTCTGTGGGACATTCCTGACCAAGCGGATACTTTTTGAGCGCGCCTACGGTGTCGGGCTGGCGCCTCGAATCGGTTCCCGCAAGTTCATCATCTCGTCACTTCTCGAACAATCCCCCGCGGCTGCCGCGGTGGTACTGCGAGAGGAGGCGGAGTTCCAGGGTGAGCGCTGGGCGGAGCTTGCCTCCGCTTTTGGGGTGCCGCTCACCTCATGGGCCGACAGCGCGTCGGCCTTCTCCGCCTCTCTCGTGTAGCCCGCCGAGGCACAAGTCGGCAGTGCAGTGGGTCAGACGGAAGCCGGTGGCGCCATGTCGGCCGGTGCCACCGGTGCAGCGTGGCGGGAGCTATTGCCCGGGAATCGGCTTCACTCCGATCAGAATCGTCTTGATCTCCGCTTCGGAGTCCTCAGTGACGAGCGCGACCACTTCGTCACCGTCGTGCAGAAGCGTGTTGCCGCGGGGGACGATGACGTTGTCCTGACGGATGATTGCAACTATGGAGGCGGTCTTGGGCAGCCCGAGTTGAGCGATCTCCACGTTGTTTGCCGGAGAATCCTCGGCCAGGGTGACCTCCACTAGGCGGGCGCCGCTCTTTTCGAACGACAGGAGGCGTACCAGGGATCCCACCGACACCGCCTCCTCAACGAGAGAAGAGAGCAGGTGAGGGGTGGAGACCGAGACGTCTACGCCCCAGGTCTTGTTGAAGAGCCAGTGGTTCTTCGGGTTGTTCACTCTTGCCACTACGCGCGGGACCATGAATTCCTGCTTCGCCAATAGTGATACGACCAGATTGTCCTCGTCGTCGCCGGTGGCGGCCACCACCACGTCGGCTTCGGCCAGGCCCGCCAGCTGGAGTGAGGATACCTCACAGGCGTCGGCGACAAGGAAGCGGCATGGGATCTGCTCGGCGAGTTTTTTGACCTCGAGCTCGTTCTGCTCGATTACCAGCACGTCGTGCCCGGCGGCCTGCAGATCCTCGGCGATGAAGGAGCCGACGCTCCCGGCTCCCGCGATTACCACCTTCACTGCTTTTTCTCCTTGCCCCCGAGTGCGATTTCCAGGGAGGCCATTGCCTCTCGCTCGACCATGAAGTGCATCAGGTCACCCTCCTGCGCCACGATGTCGGGCTGGAAGAGGCGTGTTGAGGTGCCTCGCGTCAGAAGCACCGGCTTCACTCCCGCGATCTCCTCCAACTTGCCGAGTC
>JAKAOC010000498.1 GCA_021823385.1 Actinomycetes bacterium | reverse complement strand
CTTGCTCATATCAACACCTGCCTTTTTAATTGGCGACCCGGAGGGGCAACCGCCCTTATCCACCTGGATTCCGGGCCACAGATTAAGCATTCGTCCGCTAAATAAAAGCAGCTAGGGACCAAGAGACTCTGCAATGGTGAATACCGTCTCGGTCCGCGGGTAACTACTGCGGTGGGGTAGGGGGTCCTGGGGGCGGGCCCGCCACGGTTAGGAAGCCACAGCCTCTTCGAGAAAACGTGCGATATCGTCGATGGCGCTATCGGCTTCGGGGATGCCCGGGAAGGCGGGGTAGACATGCCACATTCCTTCGGCGATCTTGAGCCTGCTGGGTGCGCCCACCTCCGCCAGCGCCCGGTTCAAGCGGACCGAGTCATCCAGGAGAATCTCGTCGCCGCCGACCAGGATCAATGACGACGGGAGCCTTGCCAGGTCACCGAACAACGGTGAGGCGAGCGGACTGGCGGCGTCGACCTCCCCGAGGTATATCCGCGCCGCCGGCCTGAGCGACTCGGCGTCCAGCCAGGGGTCGGCCTCTGCGCGCTCGGTCACCGAGCCACCCGAGACGGTGAGGTCGGTCCATGGGCTGAGGAGCACAATGCGAAGCGGCAATGGGAGCTCGAGTTCCTTGAGCCGCAGCATGAGCGCCACAGTCAGGCCGCCTCCCGCAGAGTCGCCGGCGACGATCAGTTTTGAGGGATCGACGCCCTTGTCGAGGAGGTGCTGATATGCCGACAGCGCGTCGTCGAGGGCGGCGGGGAAGGGATTCTCAGGCGCCAGCCGGTACTCGGGAAGGTAGGCGTGAATTCCAGCCGCCAGGCAGATGCGGCCCACCAGGGAGCGGTGGGTGGTTATCGAACCGGCGGAGTAGGCGCCACCGTGAAAGTAAAGAAGCGACAGCTCCCGCTTGGGGGAGTCCACGCTTATCAACTCGGCGCGCATCCCCGCCAGGTCAACCATCTCGGCCTGCACT
This sequence comes from Actinomycetes bacterium, assembly GCA_021823385.1. The sequence continues at coordinate 1,608 of JAKAOC010000498.1, read as the reverse complement.
CCGGCCGGCATGGGGGACAGGGAAGCCAGGGCCTCGAGCGCCATCCGCTGATCTTCGACCGTTGCCACCGCTCCCGAACCCTTGAAGGTTAAGAGCAGGTCCTTTATCGCTTGCGCCTCGGCGGAGAGCATCGACTACCCCTTTCGCTTTGCTCTCCAACTTAGCCCGCACGCAGGCGCGACACATAAAACGCCGCGCATCACCGGTTCAGTTGAGGTACCAGATGAGCCAGTGGCCGTTGCGGTCGACGAAGCCGGCCGTGCCCACCAGGGCCGGGTGATCCTGCGCGCAGGTGGCGAAAGGTCCGCCTTGGGTGCAGATCTCCAGGAACCAGCTGGCCGACATTACCGCCGGGGTGCAGCTGGCCGTGATCGGCTGCGGCGCGGAGTTTAGTGTGCCCGGCGCGACGAGGTAGGACTGGTCGCCGGAGATGGTTGGGATGCTCCCTTGGCTGGATGCCGACGGAGCTATGTAGCTCCAGGCCGCCCGGTCCGAGAGGAGCTTTGCCTGCTCCGCGGAGTTAGCCGAGTTGAACGAGTTGAGGATGTCGACCAGCGCGGAGGCGCTCGGCGCCGCAACGCCGGTTTGTACCCCCTCCATGGACGGACAGGCCGCGTTTGTGCCGTTGCCGACCGGCGGGGTGGAAAGAGGATAGATGTTGGCCGGAAAGATCGCGCTGGCTGCCGGAAGGTTGCCGGTGGTACCGGTCGTGGAGGTCGAACTCGTAGTGGAAGTCGAAGGCGCGGCGGCGGCCTGCTGAGAAACGCAGGCGGATGTCACCAATGCAAGCGCGGCAAGCGCTCCACGTCTTCTGGCGGCTCCGGAAAGCACGCCTTGTATCAGCCCCTTCGCCAACCCCACCGGTAAATAATCCCTCAAATACGCTACAAACTGAATGGCAGGTGCGCCATATTTCGAAGTGGGCCGGTCCTGCACGTGCCGTCCCGCGGGCAGCAACCAGAGCCTAGGCCACGGTCGCTGAGAGGGGAGATCGGGCTAGCTCGGCACGGTCCAGGAACGGTCCGGAAAAACTTGCCTGCATGCCGGCTCGGGGTTTGTCTGCGTGCCGGGCGGTGGCTCCTGCCGTCGCGGAGGCGAAGGAGTCCAGACATGCCGTTAGTTGCAGGTGAACAGGATAGAGGTCTACTACGAGCGGCAGAACGAAGGACCATGCCACCAGCGGGAGGCGCGCTCCGGTGATCCACGCAAGCGGGGACCGAATCGTCCCCAAGGCTCTTTCCTGCGCTCCGGCGGCGATTCCAGCCGCCAGGGTGGCCGAGCTTCCGGGCGGACATTTCTCGCTCTTGATGGCCCGGCATCGGGAGCTCGCCGCGGAGATAGCCAGGTTCCTTTCTGAGACCTCGTCCTGTGAGGCCGTATGAGGCCCGTTTTGCACCCGCCATGGGTATTCCTACCGCCTCATGAAAAAACGCGGCTTCTTTTTTCGGTTCGGCCTTGACAGGAGAGGACGAAATTCCGTGTTCTGGCCTCTCCGGTGCCCCTCTTGCCAAAACGCCGAAAATCGATATTATGTAAAGTCACAAAGGAAGCAAAGGGAGGGCGGGCCCGCGCCCGCCCTCCCCTCGATCGGCACGGCCGGCCCGCGGC
>JAKAOC010000015.1 GCA_021823385.1 Actinomycetes bacterium | reverse complement strand
GGCACCACGGCGGTCGGCTCGTTCGTCTCCGGACTGGCCAAGGCGGCTCACATAAAGGTCAACCCCACCTACGGCAGCTATCAGGTCTCAGGCACCACCGCCCAGGTGGTCCCGCCAAAAACCCCCGCCGCGTAGGAGCAGCCGATGAGCCCCTCGGCCTTCCCTGAGTCCCGCCTGGTGGCGGTCGGTCTCGGTCCCGGTGGCGAGGGGCTGATTAATCTTGCCACCCTCGCGGCGCTCGAGGCCGCGGAGCTGGTGGTTCTCAGGACGGCGGTGCATCCCGGCGTGGCCGGCCTGCTGGCCCGGCCCGAGCTGCGGGGAAAGCCCGTCTACTCCTGCGACCCGCTCTATGAGAGCATGTCCGGCTTCGAGGCGGTATACGATTCCATCGCCGAGCGCCTGGCGTCGCTGGCCGGACGAGGCGGGCTCTCCGCGGCCGAGGCTCTTGCCGGCCTGAGGTTGCTTGCCGGCGCGCAGGCCTTGCCGCCCTCGCCCGCCAGAGTCGCCTATGCCACCCCGGGCTCGCCGCTGGTCGCCGAGCGAAGCGTGGAGCTTCTGCGCGCGCGCATGGGCCAAGAGCTGGAGACGGTCCCGGGCCTGTCCTTTCTCGACCTGGCTGCGGCGCGTGCCGGGTTCGACCCCTTTGCCTCCTCGCTGACCCTGGTGGATGCGGAGGAGCTCCTGGCTCGCCCCGGACGCTACGAGGGGGACCTCCTGATCGCCCAGGTTTGGAGTGCGGAGCTTGCCGCCGAGCTGGTGGGCCTGTTGTCGCCCGGGAGTGGCGCCCGCAGGGTGCTCATCCTCTCACACCTGGGGCTCGACGAGGAGCGCGTCGCCGAGGTCGGCGAGCGCAGCGTGAACGAGGAAAGCTTCGACCACCTCACCAGCCTCTACGTGCAGGGCTTCTCCGCCTCGGCTGCCCACTCCTTTGCCGAGCTGGCCGAGGTGGTGGCAAAGCTGCGCATCGAGTGCCCCTGGGACCGCAAGCAGACCCACAAGAGCCTGGGCAAGCACCTGATCGAGGAGTCCTACGAGGTGCTGGACGCCATCGATGCCTTGGACGCCGTCATGGGCGGCGACGGGGAGGAGGGCGCCTACGCGGGCGAGGCCCAGTACCTTGCCGACGAGCTGGCCGCCGAACTCGGCGACCTGGTGGTGCAGGTCTTCTTCCACGCGGTTATCGCCGCGGAGGAGGGATACTTCGACCTGGCATTCGTGATGGAGTCGATAAGGGCAAAGCTGATCAGGCGCCACCCGCACGTCTTTGCGGGCCTCGAGGTTTCCGGGGTGGAAGAGGTGCTCAGCAACTGGGAGGAGATCAAGCGGGCGGAGAAGGAGATCTCCGAGCCCGCCGAATCCGTGCCATCCTCGATGCCGGCTCTCCTCTACGCAGCCAAGGTGATTCGCAAGGCGCAGGCATTCGGATACCGTGCGCCCGAGCGCGATGCCGCAGCCGCGCGTCTGGCGGGCCTGGCGTCCTCCCCCGAGCCGGAAGGCCTGGGGGAGCTTGCCTTTGCCTTGGCCGAGCTGGCCAAGCTGCTCGGGGTGGATCTGGAGGCCGAGCTGCGCCAGGCGACCCGGGACTTCTCGGCGCGCTTCCGCGAGGTGTGACCATTTCCGGGTGGCGCCGTGGGGTCGAATCCGCCTAGGGTTGGTTGAGATCTTTTTTCCCTGGTGAGGCAACGAGGTGGCTATGTCTGAGGTCAAGTCGGTGGTCGGTCGCGAGGTCCTGGATTCGCGGGGAAATCCCACGGTCGAGGTGGAGGTGACCCTTTGTGGCGGGGCCTCGGGCTCCGCGATCGTCCCCTCCGGTGCGTCAACCGGCTCCGCCGAGGCCCTGGAGCTGCGTGACGGCGGTGCCCGCTATGGCGGCAAGGGGGTGCGCAACGCGGTCGCCAACGTGAACGAGGAGATCGCCGAGGCGCTTACCGGGCGCGACGCCATCGACCAGCGTGGGGCCGATCAGGCCATGATCTTCCTCGACGGCACCAAGAACAAGGATCGCCTGGGCGCCAACGCCATCCTGGGCGCATCGCTCGCCCTCGCCAGAGCCGCGGCGCGCGAGGTGGGCCTGCCACTCTATCGATACGTCGGCGGCGTAAACGCGCATCTCCTGCCCACTCCGATGATGAACGTCATCAACGGCGGGGTGCACGCCGACAACTCCCTCGACCTCCAGGAGTTCATGATCATGCCGGTGGGCGCGCCCAGCTTCGCCGAGGCGTTGCGCTGGGGGGCCGAGACCTACCACGCCCTCAAGTCGCTGCTCAAGGAACGCGGGCTCTCGAGCGCCGTCGGCGACGAGGGCGGCTTCGCCCCCAACCTGTCCCGAAACCAGGACGCCCCCGCCATCCTGGTGGACGCCATCGAGAAGGCGGGCTTCAGGCCCGGGACCGAAATTGCTTTGGCCATCGACCCCGCTTCCAGCGAGTTCTTCAAGGAAGGCGGCTACGTGCTGGCCGGCGAGGGCAGGACGCTCAGCCCGCAGCAGATGGCCGACTACTACGTGGCGCTGGTCGACGAGTTCCCGATCGTCTCGATCGAGGATGGAATGGCCGAGGGCGACATAGAGGGTTGGAAGCACCTGACCGCTGCACTGGGCAGCCGCATCCAGCTGGTCGGCGACGACGTTTTCGTGACCAATCCCGAGTACCTGGCCCAGGGGATCCGGGAGGGATTCGCCAACTCCATCCTCATCAAGCTGAACCAGATCGGCACCCTGACCGAGACGCTGGACACCATCGCCATGGCGGGGCGCTTCGGCTACTCCTCGGTTATCTCGCACCGCTCCGGAGAGAGCGAGGACTCCTTCATCGCCGATCTGGCGGTGGCGACGGGCACCGGTCAGATAAAGACCGGCGCCCCGGCGAGGTCCGACCGGGTCTCCAAGTACAACCAGCTGCTGAGGATCGAGGCGGAGCTGGGCAGCCGTGCCCGCTTCGGCGGTTCCTCGATGATCAAGCCCTACGAGGTCTGAGACGGTTATTGAGGCCGGGCGGCAGGTGCTGGTAGGCTTGTGCGCGTGACCGATCTCTACGCCGAGGCGGCTCCACGCCGAGTGCGGCGCGGGTATCTCGCGCTAGGCGTGGGCGCGATCGTGCTGGCCGTGGCGCTTATCCTCCCGTCCCTCTTTGCCTACCGGTCCGAGCGATCCCAACTTGCCTCGACTCAGGCCAAGCTGGTCAGCGCCAACAAGGTTCACGCCACCCTGACGGCGGAGATCAAGCAGCTTAAGGACTTGCGCGAGGTTGCATATCTGGCCAAGAAGGAGCTGGACATGGTCTATCCCGGCTCCACGGGCTACGTCAGCCAATCCAAGGGGTGAGCCGAAGGGGTCACCCGCCTTGGACCTCGGCTGCAGTTCATTCGTGACGCGGACCTGCAGCTGGGCTAGTCTTTCCGCGTCAAACGAGCCAATTGAGGAGAGACCATGAGCATTCTCGGCAACCGCGTGCTGCGCAGAGAGGACCCCAAGCTCCTCACCTCCGGCGGCACCTACGTGGGCGACATGAGCCTTGCGGGGATGGCGCACGCCGGCTACCTGACCTCCATCTTCGCCCACGCCCGCGTCACCTCGATTGACGCGGAGGCCGCCCGGGAGATGCCCGGGGTCATCGCCGTCTTCACTGCCTCCGACATCGACTTGACTCCGGCGCGCACCTTCAACCCGGGGATGGGCCGCCCGTGGCTGGCAGGCGACACCGTGCGTTTCGTCGGCGAACCCTTGGCGCTGGTGGTGGCGGAGAGCCCGGCGCTCGTCGAGGACGCGCTCGAGTTGATCGAGGTGGACTACGATCCCTTGCCGGCGGTGGTGGACCCCGCAGAGGCTCTCCAGGACCTGACCCTGCTCTTCCCCGCGGCGGGCACCAACGTCGCCTCCCGCTTCGACAGCCCGCTCGAGGACGACTTCTTCGCGGCCTGCGAGGTGGTGGTGACCGGGGAGGCCTACAATCAGCGCCTTGCCCCGGGATCCTTGGAGGTCCGCTCCGTCCTTGCCGGCTGGGAGGGTGACGAGCTGCTCGTCCACGTCTCGTCGCAGGTGCCCCACACCCATCGTGACGTCATCGCCAAAACGCTGGGGCTCGACCCGGCAAAGGTGCGGGTGATCGTTCCCGACGTGGGCGGAGGCTTTGGGGCCAAGGCGACCGTGTATCCGGAGGAGGTGCTGGTCGCCTACGCCGCGCGCGCTCTCGGGCGCCCGGTCAAGTGGGTGGAGAGCCGCTCGGCGAGCATGATCGGGCTCGGTCACGGCCGGTCCCAGCTCCAGCGCTTCACCATCGGCTCCGACGCCGACGGCAAAGTCCTCGCCTATCGCCTGGAGGTGGTGCAGGACTCGGGCGCGTATCCGGTGATCGGCTCGTTCCTCCCCTTCCTGACCAAGATGATGGCCACCGGGGTCTACGCCATTCCGGCGTGTGAGTTCACCTCGGTTTCGGTGGTCACCAACGCGACGCCGGTGGTCTCCTATCGGGGCGCGGGGCGTCCGGAAGCCACCGCGGCCATCGAGAGGGCCATGGATGCGCTAGCCGACGAACTGGGCCTGGACCCGGCGGAGCTGAGGAGGCGGAACTTCATCCCGGCGGGCGATTTTCCCTACACCACGGCCATGGGAAGCTCCTACGACTCGGGTGACTACGCCCGGGACCTGGAGGAGCTGCTGGCCGCCGCCGGCTACGAGGGCCTGCTCGCGGAGCAGCGAGACCGCCGCGCCGAAGGGTCGGCGCGGCAACTCGGCATCGGTCTCTCCACCTACGTGGAGGTTACGAACGGGGTGATGAGCCCCGAGTTCGCCCGGGTCGAGGTGCGTCCGGACGGTGGCGCTCGTGTCTTCACCGGCGTTGCCCCGCAGGGCCAGGGTCACGACACCTCGTGGTCGATGCTGGTCTCCGATGCGCTGGGGATGGGCATGGACCGGGTGGAGGTCGTCCACGGGGATACGGCGCGAGTGCCGCGCGGTATCGGCACCTACGGCTCCCGCTCCTTGCAGGTTGGAGGCTCGGCCATCCATCTGGCGAGCCTGGAGGTGGCCAGGATGGCCGCAGCCGTGGCGGCCGACCACTTGGAGGCGGACCCGGCCGACATCGTCTTTGACGCCGCAGTGGACGGCGCGCACGTGGCCGGGGCCCCCGAGCCTTTTGTGACCTGGGCCCAGATCGCCGGGCTGGCGGCTTCCAGGCGAATAGACCTTGGCGCCGAGACGGACTTCAATCCCGAAGGGCCGACCTATCCATTCGGTGCCCACCTGGCGGTGGTGGAGGTGGACACCGAGACCGGCGAGGTGCGCCTGGTCCGCCTGGTGGCTGTAGACGACGCGGGAACCATCCTCAACCCGCTGCTTGCCGATGGCCAGATCCACGGAGGACTCGCGCAGGGCGTCGCCCAGGCACTTTATGAGCAGGTTCGCTTCGACGAGATGGGCAATCCGCTCACTTCCAACTTCGCCGACTACCACCTGGTGTCCGCTGACGTCATGCCCTCATTCGAGGTTCACCGCACCTCCACTCCCACGCCGCGCAACCCGCTGGGCGCCAAGGGCATCGGCGAGTCGGGGACGATCGGGTCGGTCCCGGCGGTGTGGAACGCCGTGGTGGACGCGCTTTCGCATCTGGGGGTGCGCCACGTGCCGATGCCTGCCACCCCGGAGACGGTTTGGAATGCTATTCAGGCCGGACGTGAAAGATAAGTTCCCTAAATTCGGATCTAAAGGATGAAAATGCGGCTGCCGATGGTTGGAACAAGTGCAACTTCCCCCATCGGCAGCCCGCCTCTCCTCTAGGGAGGCGGGCCGTCCGTTTTCCGGGCAAGACAACTTCGTGGCCGGGCGGTAGAATCCAGCCTGCAATATGATCACCGCCGATCCAAGCAAGCCCCCGGCGCGGGCGCGCTGGAACACCCCTCTTAACCTGGGGCTGCTCGCTGCCGCCTTGGTGCTGGCCCTCGGAGCCACCCTGCTCGGCTCCCAGGTGATCTCCTTCCGTCACCAGACTGTGGCGCTCCATAAGGCAGCCGCGAAGGCGAAGCCGGTCACCAAGGAGGCCGCCTCGGACCAGCTGCCCCCCAGTGGCACGGCGGTGGTCACCTTGTCAGGAAGTGGTGCGCGCACATCCAAGGTGCATCCGTTGGACTTCAGCTGGACCGGTGCGTGGAGCGCCAACTGCCGCGACGTGACCGGCAACCAGGTGCTGCGGATAAGCCTGCATTCGTATCCGTCCGGCAGCCTGGTGGCCGACTACGCATTCACCGTGAGCGGATATCAATCGGGGTCGCTGCCGGGACATAACATTGCCCGCGGTTACTTCGAGGTCTCCTCAACCTGCGACTGGAGCCTGGCCGTGGTCGACACGGAGCTTCCCGCGCCTTAGGTGTTCACACTCCCATAGAGCCTCGTGCAAGGCCCCATGAGCGCCGGGTCTCGTCCGCAAGGGGGGGGGAAGACCGCCCCGATGTCATCGGGCAGTCCACAGCCGTTGCAGGCCCACTGGTCGTGGGACCTACGGCCCACAGGGAGGCAACAGCGCATTTGTGGCTGCTCTGGCGCCAGCTCCTCGGGTGCGAGGTGACGTGCGCCGCGCGCGCCCGAGGCGCACGCTCACCTCTAGAAGCGCCTGTGCCTTGGCCTTATGACTGCCAAAACCAGCCAGACGAGGAAGCCCACGGCAAGCGCCTGCAATAAAAACCCGGCTATCGGAACGACCATGAGGTTGAACCCGAAGGCGGCGATCCCCACGGCCGCTCGGGCAATGAGCCAGAACATGACACCCAGCAGGACGTACCGGCCTACGTGGCGCGGTTTCCTGGTGACGCGGGCCGGCTGGCCGGCAAGAGCCGGGTGGGTGGAAGCGCCGTGGCGGTGGCGGGCGGCGGTTTCCTTGATCACCTGTCTGCCACCGGGAATGTCCTGCACCAGGAGGAGAAGGTCGGCGTAGGTCTTCGCCGCGTTGAGCTTATCCAGCCGCTCGGAGAGCTCGGTGGGGTCGATGTAGCCATGCTGGAGGGAACCGGACAGAAACGACGTCACGCTCTCGCGATCGCAGTCGCCAGCCCGCAGATACATCTCATCTGCCATGCCACAAACATATCACCGCCGCCGCGGAAGCGCACTAGTGGGATGCTCCTCAGATCAGGAACCGCTCCATGTAGAAGCGCCGTTTGGCCTGCCACTCCTCCCGGGTGACGGCAAAGATGCTGTGGTCCTCCCAGACACCGTTGATCTCGATGTATCGCTCCGCCACGCCCTCTTTCCTCAGGTCGAGCTTGGACACCACCCTCAGGCTGGCCGAATTGCGCGGCACGATGCTGATCTGGATCCGATGCAGTCGCAACTCCTCGAATGCGAAGCGGAAGAGGGCGGCGCAGGCTTCGGGAATGAGCCCCTTGCCCGCTTCGGCCATGTCCACCCAATATCCGATGTTCGCGCTCTGGACCGGCCCACGCTGGATGCCGGAGAGGTTGGCCTCGCCGACGAAGCGGCTTCCCAGGAAAACGCCGAAGGAGTGGGCGGTGCCCATGCGGGCTTCCTGCTCTCGCGAGATGCAGCGCGAGATGAAGAGGTGGCGGCCGTTAGGGTCCCCGTAGCCCTCGGGGGGCAGCGGCTCCCAGCGTGTCAGCCAAGCTCCGCAGCGGGTTCGGACCTCGTTCCAGGACTCGAAATCCGACTCGCGCAAAGGGCGCAGCGTCACGCGCTTTGCCCGCAAATTCAACGTCATCGACCTTCAAGATAATGGCGCCCCGACCCCTATCGCCGCGCATTGGCGTCAACCACGGACGCGGGGAACGCCCAGGAAGATCTGCTATTGAATCCGGAGGCTGGACTTATTTGCTAGCTTTAGCGTCGTTGTCTTCGAAGCCAGCAATAGGGGGCCGTATGCAAGTGACAATGACGGTTAATGGCCAGACCGTCTCCCGAGACGTCGAGCCGCGAACTCTTTTAGTCCATTTCCTTCGCGACCATGTGGGCCTGACCGGAACCAACGTGGGTTGCGACACTTCTTCGTGCGGTGCGTGCACGGTACACGTGAACGGCGAGTCGGTGAAGAGTTGCACCATGTTGGCAGTCCAGGCCGACGGGCAGGAGGTAACCACCATCGAGGGACTCGCCAGTGCCGAAGGCGAGCTGCATCCCATGCAGAAGGCGTTCCAGGAGAACCATGGCCTGCAGTGCGGCTTCTGCACGCCGGGCATGGTGATGGCCGCCACCTCCTTCCTCAAGGAAAACCCGCACCCGACCGAGGCCGAGGTTCGCCTGGGACTGGAAGGGAACCTCTGCCGGTGCACCGGATACCACAACATCGTCAAGTCGGTATTGGCTGCAGCGGCATCCACGGGGGAGTGATGTGAGATGACGACAACTGAGACGACCAGCGGGAGCAAAGTCCTTGGCCAGCGCGTGCTGCGCAGGGAGGACCCCGAATTGCTAACCGGAGAGGCGAAGTTCTCCGACGACCTGGCCATACCCGGCGCGCTGCACATGGCGGTGCTTCGCTCGACGGTGGCCCACGGCCGCATCACCTCCATCGACACCTCCGCGGCAAAGTCGCGCCCGGGTGTGGTGGCGGTCTACACCTACCAAGACCTCAAGGACGACTGGGCCGGTCCGATGCCGTGCGCCTGGCCGGTGACCGCCGACATGAAGAATCCGGCGCACTTCCCGTTGGCCAACGGCAACGTGAACTACGTCGGCGACGGCGTTGCGGTGGTCGTGGCCGAATCCAAGACCGCCGCCGTGGACGCGCTCGAGGCTATCGAGGTCGACTACGAGGAGCTCGACCCGGTGCTGGACCTGGAGGAATCGATAAGCGATTCCAACGTGATCCACTCCGAGATCGGCACCAACCTCAGCTACACCTGGGAGCTGATCCCCAACAAGGATGCCGTGGACGACGCCTTCGCCAAGGCCGCGCACACCGTTTCCGAGCGATACATCCAGCAGCGCCTGGTCCCTTCGGCGATGGAGCCGCGCTCGGTGGTGGTCGTGCCGGCACCGTTCGGTGGCGACTACACCGTCTACTCCGCCACCCAGGTGCCCCACATCCTGAAGGTGATGCTCGCCCTCACGGTGGGCATCTCGGAGACCAAGCTGCGCGTGGTCGCGCCTTCGGTGGGAGGCGGCTTCGGCTCGAAGCTGAACGTCTACGCCGAGGAGGTCCTGGCTCTCGCCCTGGCGCGCAAGCTGCGCCGGCCGGTGCGCTGGACCGAGGAGCGTTCCGAGAACGCGGTGGCAACCATCCACGGCCGTGGCCAGATCCAGAACATCGAGCTTGCGGCGGACGCCGATGGCAAGGTTACTGCGGTCCGGGTCAACCTGGTGGCCGACATGGGCGCGTACCTGCAGCTGGTGACCCCCGGGATCCCGCTGCTCGGCGCTTTCCTCTACCACGGGGTCTATGACATTCCCAACTACTCGTTCACCTGCCGCTCGGTCTTCACCAACAAGACGCCCACCGACGCCTACCGTGGCGCCGGGCGTCCCGAGGCCACTTACGCCATCGAGCGCGCCATGGACGCGCTGGCGCGCAAGCTGGGTGTGAGCGCTGTGGAGATCCGGAAGCGCAACTTCATCCCGGCCGAGGCGTTCCCCTACAGCTCCTCGGCGGGCCTGGTCTTCGACTCGGGCGACTACCTGACCAACTTCAACAAGGCTTTGGACATGCTGGGCATGGACGAACTCTTGGCGGAGAAGAAGCTGCGTATCGACGCCGGATCGCACAAGCTGCTCGGAATCGGCATCTCGTTCTTCGTGGAGATGTGCGGCCTGGCGCCCTCGCGCGTTCTGGCCTCGCTCAACTACGGAGCCGGCGGTTGGGAGGCGGCAACGGTCAGGATACTGCCCACCTCCAAGATCCAGGTGGTCACAGGCACCGCTCCACATGGCCAGGGGCATGAGACCGCCTGGTCGATGATCGTGGCGGAGAAGCTGGGCGTGCCGATGGCCGATATCGAGGTGCTGCACTCCGATACGGCGATCGCCCCATACGGCATGGACACCTACGGGTCACGCTCGCTTGCGGTGGGCGGCACGGCCATCCACATCGCGACCGAGCGGGTGCTCGACAAGGCCAAGGCGATAGCTGCGCACCAGCTGGAGGTGGCCGAGGAGGACCTCGACTACGCCGAGGGCGTCTTCACCGTGAAGGGCTCCCCGGACCGCGCCTTCCCGCTGGCGGCCGCGGCCTTCGAGGCCTTCACCGCGCACAACCTTCCCGATGGCATGGAGCCCAACCTGGAGGCTTCGGTGACCTGGGATCCACCCAATTTCACCTTCCCCTACGGCAGCCATATCGCCGTGGTGGAGGTGGACACCGAGACCGGCAAGGTGGACCTGGTTCGCTACCAGGCCGTGGACGACTGCGGCACCCGGGTGAACCCCCTCATCATCGAGGGCCAGGTTCACGGGGGAATTGCCCAGGGAGTCGCCCAGGCCCTCTTCGAGGAGGCGGCATACGACAGCGCGGGCAACCTGATGAGCGCCACGCTGGCCGATTACCTGGTTCCCTCCGCGGCAGAGCTTCCCTCCTTCGAGCTGGGTGAAACCGTGACGCCGAGTCCGACGAACCCCCTCGGGGTCAAGGGCATCGGCGAGGCGGGCACCATCGCCTCCACACCGGCGGTAATGAACGCCATCGTGGACGCTTTGAGCCACCTCGGTGTCGAGAACATCGAGATGCCCGCAAGCCCCGAACGCGTGTGGCGGGCCATCGACGGCGCGACGCGCCGTTGAGAGTTGCACAGGATTAGACGAAGGGATTTTTCCAGATGTTCCCATCCACATTCGATTACGTGCGCGCCGGCAGTGTCGCCGAGGCGATCTCGATCCTGGACGGCTCAGAGGATGCCAAGCTGATCGCAGGGGGGCACTCGCTGCTGCCCCTGATGAAGCTTCGCCTGGCTGCCCCGTCCACCCTGGTGGACATCGGCCGGCTTTCCGAGCTCTCCTTTATCGAGGACCGCGGCGACCATGTGGCGATAGGCGCGCTGACGCGCCACCGCGACCTGGAGACTTCGGCGGTGCTGAAGAATTCGGTGCCGATCCTCTCCCATGTTGCAGGGGAGGTGGGGGACCCGGCAGTACGCCATCGCGGCACCATCGGGGGCTCCATCGCCCATGGTGACGGAGCTTCGGACCTGCCGGCCGCGGTGCTGGCGCTGGACGCCACCATGGTGGTGCGCAGCGCCGCCGGAGAGCGGACCGTCCCGGCCACGAGCTTCTTCAAGGGATTCCTGGAGACCGACCTCGCCCAGGGCGAGGTGCTCACCGAGATCCGCGTTCCCAAGACCTCCGGGGGGTGGTCGTACAAGAAGTTCAACCGCCGCGCCCAGGACTGGGCGATCGTGGGCGTTGCTGTGGTGCGCAACGGGTCAACTAGAATATCCCTGGTAAACATGGGATCGACGCCGCTGCGCGCGTCAGCCAGCGAGAACGCCATCAACCAGGGAGCCTCGATCGAGGAGGCCGCTCACCTCGCTTCAGAGGGGATCGATCCGCCTTCCGACCTGAACGCCTCGGCCGAATACCGCCGTCACCTGGCCAGCGTTCTCGTGCGCCGTGCGCTGCAGGAGGCGTCCGCTTAGGTCTGGAGTGGCATTGGCCCAAAGTGGCAAGTTGACCGAGGAACGCTCCGGGGAGCTGCCCTCGGTCTGTGCCCAACTCGGAATAGGCAGCCCGGCCGAGTTGGCCGGGCGCCTGGCCGAGTCCGACTACATAGCTTCGGAGTCCTTGGCGACCTCGATCTTCCTGGCCCTCGCCCTGCGCCGTCCGCTCTTGCTGGAGGGCGAGGCCGGAGTGGGGAAGACCGAAGTTGGCAAGACCCTGGCGCGCCTGCTCGGCTCGCCACTTATCCGGCTGCAGTGCTACGAGGGGATCGACGCCTCGCAGGCTCTATACGAGTGGAACTACTCCGGCCAGCTCCTGCACCTGCGCACGGTGGAGTTGGTCCGCCAATCACATGGCGAGCAGCTCGAGGCGAGCATCGAGGACGAGCTCTACTCCGACCGCTTCCTGATCCGCAGGCCCCTCCTGCGCGCGCTCGACCCCGAGGGCTCGGGCGACACCCTTCCCACCTCTGACGGACGGCCGTTGCCGGCGGTGCTGCTGATAGACGAGCTCGACCGTGCCGACGACGAGTTCGAGGCCTTCCTGCTGGAGGCCCTCTCCGACTACGCGGCCACCGTTCCCGAGTTGGGCACCATCGTGTCGAAGGTGCCGCCGGTGGTTATCATCACCTCCAATCGCACCCGGGACCTGCATGACGCGCTGAAGCGCCGCTGCCTCTACCACTGGGTCGACCACCCGGACTTCGCAACCGAGGTCCGAATCATCATGACCCGCGTCCCCGCCGCCACCGAGCTACTGGCCAAGGAGGTCGCGGTCCTCTCGGAGCAGCTTCGTGCCATGGGGCTCTTCAAGCCCCCCGGTGTTGCCGAGTCA
>JAKAOC010000497.1 GCA_021823385.1 Actinomycetes bacterium | reverse complement strand
CTCAAGGCGGGGCTCGCCTTCCTCCCCGCCAGCTTCGGGATCATGGTCTTTGCCGGAATCGGCTCCCGCTTGATCCAAAAGACCGGACCGCTGCCCTTGATCACCTACGGCCTCCTGGCCGTGGCGGGCGGGCTTGCTTGGCTGAGCAGGATCACCATCCACTCCACCTATCTCGTGCACATCCTGGCGCCGATGCTCCTTCTGTCTTCAGGCATGGGCTTCGCCTTCGTGAGCATCTTCCCCACCGCTCTGGCCCGCGTGCCAAAGGAGATAGCCGGCCTTGGCTCGGCCATGGTGAACGTCGCCCAGCAGGTCGGCGGCACACTCGGCCTCTCCATACTGGTCACGGTTTCCGCCACGGCCATGAGCTCGCGCCTGCATAGCCTCCTTGCCTCGGCGGGAAGCGCCGCATCGCAGCCCTCGGTGGCCAAGGTGGCCGCAGCGGTCGCCGCCATCCACGGCTGGGACACCGCCTTCCTGGTGGGGTCGGTTATCGCACTTGCCGGCCTGGTGGTGGCGCTGGTCTTCATCCGCCCGCCGCGCGGGGAAGAGATCGCCACCGGCCTGGCGCCGGAGTTCGGCTAGAGCCGCCGGGGGCCCCGGCCGTTCGCGGCCGGGTGCAGGGGCCCCCGGTTTACTCGTGGCCCGAGGCCAGCCGCTCGGACAGGCTGCGGTACTCGTCAACCGCGGTCGGGTTCGCCATGGAACCTCTCGACATCACCTTTTCCGGCGCTTCGCCCAGCAGCACGCGGCGGATGGGAACCTCCATCTTCTTGCCGTTGATGGTCCGGGGTATCTCGGCCACCGCCAGGATCCGGTCGGGGACATGCCGAGGCGAGAGCCTGCCTCGAATGGTGGCGTTGATTCGGTCCCGCAGCTCCGGGGTCAGCTCGTTGCCATCGGCCATCACCAACAGCAGCACCAGCTCCCCTTCGCGCCCCAGGTGCGATGTGTCGACCACCATTGAGTCGGCCACCTCCGCAAAGGACTCCACCACCGCGTAGAACTCCGAGGTTCCCATGCGCACCCCCCCACGGTTGAGGGTGGAGTCGCTACGCCCGTAGATGACACAGGCGCCGGACGGCTTCATCTTGATCCAGTCCCCGTGGCGCCAGACGCCCGGATAGACCGAGAAGTAGGCGTCCCGCAGCTTGGCGCCATCGGAGTCGTTCCAGAAAAAGACCGGCATCGAGGGCATCGGCTCGCGGATGACCAGCTCACCCACCTGGTCGATGATCTCCCTCCCCTCCTCGTCGAAGGCGGTGGCATCCACACCCAGCGTGGCGCAGGAGAGCTCGCCGGCTCGGGTGTCGTGCCATGGCGAGGAGGCGAGGAAGGCCGTGCACACGTCGGTCCCACCGCTGGCGGAGGCGAGCTGGATCGAGGAGCTGACGTTTTCGAAGGTCCAAAGAAACCCCTCCGGCGAGAGGGGAGCCCCGGTCGAGCCGATGGTGCGCAGCTCGGGGAAGGAGAAATGATCCTTGGGGACGATGGCGGCCTTCTCGCAGGCGTTAAGGAAGGGGGCGCTGGTCCCGAAGTAGGTGACGCGCTCCTCCGCCACGATTCGGAAGAGGCGGTAAAGGTCCGGGTAGCCCACGGCCCCGTCCACCAACACCAGGGTGGCTCCGGCAATTAGGCCTGACACCAGGAAGTTCCACATCATCCACCCGGTGGTGGTGTACCAGAGGAAGCGGTCGCCCGGCCGGATGTCGCTGTGGGCCATCAGCACCCGGGTGTGCTCGAGCAGGATCCCGCCTTGGCTCTGGACGATGGCCTTGGGCGGCCCGGTCGTGCCGGAGGAGTACAGGATCCAAAGGGGATGGGAGAACTCGACATCCACAAAGGGAATGGGAAGGTCCAAAGGGGCCGCCGAGACTATCCCGCCGTACTCGGCCACGCGGACTCCCGCCGGCAGCGGCGCGGGGTCCCCGCCCGGACCCTCGAGCACCAGGGCGCGGAGTCCTTCGAGGCTGGCCACGATCTCGCTGAGGTCGCCGGCGCGTTCGAAGTGCCGCCCGTTGTAGTCGTAGGACCTCACCGCCAGAAGCACCTTGGGGGTTATCTGGCGGAAGCGGTCGACAACGGCGCCGGCACCGAAGTCAGGAGAGCATGAGGACCAGATCGCCCCCAGTGACGCGCACGCGAGAAATCCCACCAGGGCCAGCTCCCCGTTGGGGGCGTAGCATGCGACCCTGTCGCCCTTGACCACGCCGGTGTCGCGCAGGAAGCGCGCCATGGCGGCCACGCGATGGTAGAGCTCGGCGTGGCTCAGCTCCTCCCGGCCGGTCTCTGAGATCGCCACCACTGCCGGCTCGGCTCCTTGGGCCCGAAGTGCGTACCTGGCGTAGTTGAGCTCGACCCCCTCGAACCAGCGGGCGCCGGGCATCGACCGGGACGAGAGAACCGCCCTCGGATCGAAGTCCTGGCCGGCCATGGCCGCCGCGCCGATCGGATTGGTGGCGAAGTCAGGGTCGAAGTAAACCCACCAAAGCGCCCAGAACCGCTCCAGCTCCTCGACGGAAAAGCGGTGCAGCGACGCGTAGTCCGGAAAACTCTGTCCGGTCACGCCCTCCAGCCAGCGCGCAAAGTCGGT
>JAKAOC010000496.1 GCA_021823385.1 Actinomycetes bacterium | reverse complement strand
CAGACTCATCAGTGTATCGAATACACGTCTTTGCATCTCCACCCTTTCTTTGGGCCGAGTAGCTCGGCCACCTAATGAGTTTCCTAGGCCGGAAGGCCGAGACAAAGGGACGAGCGTCCCACCTTTGTGAAACGGATGTCACTCCGGTCGACCCACCGCTAGGGTCTTTGGGCCCCTGATTTCGCGGCTTCCCACGTGGCCATTCCTGCAACCGAAACATCGATCCGGCTGCCCTGTCGGCGCGAGCAATGCCTGGACTCCCCGAATCGTTGCCATCCGATCCGGCATAGGGTCCCACCAGGCCTCCTGCGGCCGGTATCGTGGGGGCATGAGACACCGGGCCGGCCGCACCAGCATGTTTCCGCGGGCTGCCGCCGCTTTTGCCGCGTTGGCCCTTGCGCCCCTCGCGGCATCCTGCGGCTCGCAATCGGCGGCCGAGAAGCAGGCGATCACCGTCGCCTCCTGGATTGCCAAGTACGGCATGGCCGACGTAAAGCTTTTGCAGTCCGACTATCAAGCTTCAGCCGGTGCGCTCAGCTCGGGCCAGGCTGCTCAGGCCAAGACGGAATGCTCGAAGCTGAAATCGGACACGGCCGCGATGCTCAAGCAGCCCCAGCCGAACTCGCAACCCCTGGCGAAGGACTGGGCGGCCACGGTATCGGACTCGAACAGTTTCGCGGGCGATTGCCTCCAGGCGGTCCAGGGATCGTCGGCGGCGCAGGCGGCCGCTTCCCAGGCCGGCACACAGATCACCTTCGACATCACCGCCGTCGAAAACGACATCGGCGCCATACTCGGCTGACCGCACCCCTGCCTGGTCACCGAACAAGTGCGCCGCTAATCTCTAGCCCGTGCCAGCAAAACCGGACCAGCGCGGGCAAGGTGCGCTCAGAGACCGGCTGGGCCGAAGCTTCGGCGCGGTGGCCTCGCAGTACGCTGCTGCGCGGCCCGGCTATCCCGGCACACTCGTCTCGGACATCGTCCGAAACGCAACCCATGTACTTGAGCTTGGCGCCGGGACAGGCATCCTTACCAGAGCCCTAGCCTCGATGAACCTGGCCTCCCTGGTTGCCACGGATCCGGACACCAACATGATCGCAGAGTTGCGTGAGACGCTTCCCGAGGTGACCGCTGTCGTGGCCCGAGCGGAGCGGCTGCCGTTCGTTGACCAGCACTTCGATCTGGTGATCGTAGGCCAAGCTGCGCACTGGTTCGATCTTGGGCCAGCGGCGCGCGAGATCCGCCGCGTGTTGTGCCCAAGCGGAGAACTGGCGCTCCTTTGGAATCACCGCTCCCTGGAGCTGGAGTGGGTAGCCCAGTTCGACCGGATCGTGCAGGCGCACGCGGTTTCCACCGTTGATCGCGAGGTGGCCGAGGAGATCTCGGCAACGGGCTGTTTTGGCCACTTCAGCATGCGCACCGAAAGCTTCGAGCATCGGGTCGATCTCGAGGGAGCGCGGAGCCTCGTCGAGAGCTTCAGCCACGTCTCCACCTTGGCGCCGGCCACCAGGGCCACCGTGATCGAACAAGCCCTCGATCACTTGCGGCCAAGGGCCGACCAGTACGGGGTGGTCACTATCCCCTATTACTGCGAGGCCCACATCGCGCGAGCCACCGAAGAATACGCCAAAGACCAGGCCAAAGACCAGGCCAAATTGTGACCACTAGCCGAAAATCGCCCTGATAACCTCAGTTTCAGTCCATCGAGACCGGAGACGACCCTGATGAGCCATCTGCAAAAGGCCGGAAGCGCCGCGGCACTCCTATTCGTCGCTGGGGTCGCAGCCGCCTGCGGCGGCTCATCGTCCGCCGGCAGCACGAACCTCTTACAGCCCAAGCTGGAAAAGGCCATCGCCGCAACCGCCTCCACGCCGGCAGCGGAGGCCTCCTTGAACGAAACCGTTACCTCGGGTGGCACCACAAGCATGGCGCTCACCGCCAAAGCGGGCTTCTCGGGAACCGGGAAACAGTACGTGAACAATGTCGCTCTGCAGGCAACAGCCCCCGTGAAGCAGAGCCTGCAACTGTCAGTGGCAGGCTCCACCCTTTACGTGGCCGTCCCGCCCTCGCTCCAGGCCCTCGTCCCGTCCGGGATCCACTACGTATCGGTCAGCTTCTCGCAAATGCTCACCACCCTCGAGCAAAGTGGGAACGCCGGCGAGATCGCCGCTGGAGTCGCGTCCCAGCCTGCCTCAATCCTGTCGATGTTGAAGCTTGGCAAGTTGAGCTCGGTAGCGCAGGCAAGTGGCGCACCATCCGGCACAAAGGCATATTCCGCTCTGCTCGCGCTCCCGACCGGCAAAGCGGGTGCCGGCCTCGCAGCCCTGGGAATACCTCCGTTCAAGACGGCGCATGTCAGCGTCTGGGTCGGCTCCGACGGACTCCTGAGCCGCGTGTCCATCAATGCCGCCCTGCCGGCCGCTTCCGGGTCGCAAAAGGAATCACTGAACGTTACAGCTGTCTACTCTGGCTTCGGAAATACGAGCCAGTTTGTGACGATCTCCTCCAGCCAAGTGTTGCCGGAGTCGCCGTCCATGCTCGCCTCCGTGCTGGGAGGCGCACTGGGCTAAGGTCTTTCCCGTAGAAGCAGAGAGACGCG
>JAKAOC010000495.1 GCA_021823385.1 Actinomycetes bacterium | reverse complement strand
TGGCGAGGAGAGCGTCTGCTTCCCAAGCAGAAGGTCGCCGGTTCGAACCCGGTCTCCCGCTCCAAGGCCAGCCGCAGGGAATGCGGCCGCGCCCTCCGTCGGCTCTGTGACGGCGTTGAGGTCCCGCAGTTTCCAGCAAACGGGACGTGGCTTTCGCTGATTCACTCCTCGTGACCCCTGCATACGACACCCTCGCACGAGTGTCAACCGCACCACCTCTTGGTTCAGGTACGACGCCATCATCATGCTCGAGAGCTTGATCGTCGCGCTGTTCCTTGGGCCCCTGCCCCTCAGGCGGCGCGCTCCGCAGAGCTGGCCGGTTGCGGGGCCCCTCATCTAAGGGCCGCGATGCGTAAGCCGTCCGACTTCCTGGAACTGGCGGGCTCGATTGGCCCACCGTCTTCTAGCACGGAACCTACCCCCGGGGGCGACTGGTTAGCGTGCGGTCGGAGTACCGATGAGTGCGCCCGAGGGCGCCGCGCCGGAAGGCGAAGGCAGCGCGGCCGATGCTTGCGGTCGGAACCCGGCGTCGGCAGTCGATCTCTACCCGCAAACGTTAAGATGCCAGCATTGCTAAGCCCCGCATCTTGCTGACCATCGCCGAAGACGGGTGGCGTGGGCTTAGGGTGTGCGCGGCCGGGACCAGCCAGGGTGATGGTGCGGTGATCGGGGTGGCTCCTCGGCGGGATTTGACCTTCCACGCGTCGACTGCGTCTGCGCTTGCCACAGCATCCATCGCAGCGACCGCTGCCGGCCGGTGTGTTCCGGCGGGTGGCGGAGGGTGGAGACGAGCAGCGATCGCCCCTCACTTCGGCTCAAGTGCGGACAGGGTCATTGGCGTCGACGGCTCCGCTTTCTCGGGACCGCTTCTGGGAAGGGAGGCTGGCGAACGCCGGCATCGTTTTGCTCGTGGCGGCCTTTGCCGCAACGCCTATGAGAGGGCCGTGAAGTCGGATCGAGACGGTGCGTTCTGTCGTCGTTGCGCCCGGCGGTGATGTCCATCGGCGCCGGTCGGTCGGTCAGGTCCGACCCCACCCCCAGCTGAGCTCAGTGGAACCTGCGATCCACTGGTTCCGGCGCGACCTGCGGCTGACCGACCACCAAGCCCTCGCCAAAGCGGGCGAAGAGGGCCGGCCGGTGATCGGGCTCTTCGTGCTTGACCCAGCCATACTTCACGGCCCTGACGCGGGGAGGAGCCGGCTGGCATACCTGCTGGAGGCTCTCGCCTCCCTGGACGAAGGGCTTCGGCGTCGCGGCTCGGCGCTGGTGATCCGGAGTGGGGACCCGCGTGAAGTGGTGCCCAATCTGGCAGCGGAAACCGGCGCTCGATTGGTCACCGCGGTTCGGGACTTCACCCCCCACGCCAGAAGCCGCGACCGGGCCGTTGCAAGCTTGCTCGCCCGGGACGGGCGGTCCCTGTGGCTGTCGGGGGAGCAGCTGGTGCTGGATCCAACGGGGCTCCCGCCGCTGCGGACATTCGCAGCCTCCAGGAGGCGCTTCCACTCCACCGTTCTCGAAGGCTTCGGCCCTACCGTCTCTGCTCCTCACCTCTTGGGTGTGGCGGAGCTCCCGAGGAGCGACGCCATGCCGAGGCCCACTCAGTTCGGGGTGCGTCCGCTGGATCGGGTGCTGGAGGCGGGAGAGGGTGCCGCGGCCAACCGTCTGCGCACGTTCGTCGACCGACGACTGAGCGGGTACGCAACCGACCGGGAGGATCCCGGCGCGGACGCCACCTCCCGACTCTCTGCCGACCTGCATTTCGGCACCATCTCGGTGCGGACCGTGATCCGGGCGGTGGTTGAGGCGGTCGGTGCCGTTCCACACCTTGCCGGTGGGGCGAGGCGATGGCTAGACCAACTGGCCTGGCGCGACTTCTTGGCCGCCACGCTCTGGCACTTTCCGGAGGTTGCCAAGCGGGAGTACAAGCCGGAGCTTCGCAACCTGGCGTGGCCGGGCACCCCGGAGGCTCTCCTGGCCTGGAAGCAGGGCCTGACGGGCTACCCGATGGTGGACGCAGCGATGCGTCAACTTCAAGCCGAGCACTTCATGCACAACCGCTGCCGCATGATCGCCGCCTCCTTCCTGGTCAAGGACCTGCATCTCGACTGGCGCCACGGCGAAAGCCATTTCATGCGAGAACTGGTCGATGGGGACCTGGCCAACAACAACGGAGGGTGGCAGTGGGTGGCCGGGACCGGGCTCGACGCGCAGCCCTTCTTCCGCATCCTCAACCCTGTGCTGCAGGGGAAGACCCACGATCCCTCAGGTGCCTACGTGCGCCGCTGGGTGCCGGAGATCCGTCACCTGCCGGATCGCTACATCCACCGCCCCTGGGAAGCCACAAACCCGCCCGCTGCCTACCCCGAGCGCATCGTCGATCACGCTCGCGAACGGCGGGTCGCTCTGGAGCTCTACCGTGCCTGTGCCCGACCGGCGATCGGCAATTCAACTCGGAGCTGAGCTCCCGCTGGGACCTGGGATTGCGTCGACGCGGAGCAACAGGACGCCGGGATGCCCGGGGGGACGGAGAGCAGGGGAGCGCAGCCGGCGTGGTAGCGAAGCGAGCGCCGAAGTGGGCGACGGCCAAGTAGCCCGTATCGATGCGTC
>JAKAOC010000494.1 GCA_021823385.1 Actinomycetes bacterium | reverse complement strand
GCGCCCCTGGTTCGCCACCCGCACCTTCGAGGATGTCCAGCGTGAGCTCGAGGCGGCACACGTCCTTTGGGGTAAGTTCAGGACTATGACCGAGGCGGTCGAGGACTTCCGCCGGGACTCGGGGCCGGGCGTTCTCGCCGAGATCGACCAGCCCGGAGTGGGGACGATGGTCTCCGCCAAGTTGCCTCTCCGGCTTGGGGCCCGCTACGGAGGCACCAGCAGCGCCCCGGCTCTCGGAGAACATACCGACCAGGTTCTCACCGAGGTGCTGGGCCTGGGAGATACCGACCTGGCACGCCTGCATGACGCCGGCGTCATCGCCTGATCTCTGCTTAGGCCGCCGGCGGCGTGGTGGAAGTGCCCGGCGCTACCGAGCACGCCAGCACGGCTCATTCCAGCAAGCAGAGCCGGACCGCAGCGGGGCCGCGACTTCTGGTAATCCGCTTCCGCCTTCGGCGGCAACCGTCGGCTGGGATGGCCCATGCCGCTAGAGCCTCGAACGAGGCTCAGGGCGTCACCTGTTGAATGAGACCCGACGCCAGACCCGATCCGGGTTTCTATGGGTCAACCGCGGGAGCGCCCCACCTCGACGGCGGCAAACGCATCGGTCCAGGGCTTGGTGCCCGTAACCTCGAAATGCTCGGCCGCCAGTGCCTCGGCCGCTGTGGCATCGCCACGTTCGATCGCCTCCACCAAGGCTGAATGCTGCTCGAGCGCTCGGCGGTGCAGTTCGCTCGAGTAAGGGTGCACACCAAAGCCCAGGTTTGCGCTGGATGCGAGTTCGTCGTTCAGATGCACCAGGTAGAAATTCCGAGCGGCTTGGGCGATCGCCTGGTGGAGTTCGCGGTCGGCGTCCCGGGATTCGGTGGCGGTCACTGAATCCCTATAGGCATCGAGCGCACCGTGCATTCGTGCCAGGTCGCTTTCGCTCCTGCGCAGGGCCGCCGCCTTTGCGATCGTCTGCTGGATCAGGTTGCGGTAGTCGAGCATCGCTTCGAGCTGATCGCGGATGGGGCCGAGCGCCCTGCGGATGGCGGCAAGCTCTTCCTCCTCCTGGTGCTCGCCCGCCACGAAGGTGCCGCCCTGCCGGCCCCTCTTGACTTGAAGCACCCCGAGGGCGGAGAGGCGGCTGATGGCTTGGCGAAGAGTGGTTCGGCTCACACCGAAGGTCTCCGTCAGCTGCCTCTCGGCGGGAAGGCGGTCTCCGGGGTTGAGGATGCCAACCGCGATGGCGGCCAGGATGCGGTCCGCGATCTGCTCCGGAGCGGTTTGCATGCGCAGATACCCGACCAGATCGGCCGAAGGAAGGGGACTCAGGCGGCTGCGCCCTCCTTTTCCGTTCTCTCCCACGCGCATCAATGCTATCGCGCCGGGCGAGTAATACCCTGGACCTGGTCACTACACCTGCCGCTGGTTCGAACCCGGCTCTCCGGCCCGGAGTGCCCCACGCGGGATCCGCGGAGAAAAATGTTAACGCGGCGAGAATTAGAGGTATTTGGTCTATCCACTATACCTTTTGTGGCTACCATTGCGTACCATCGGCAATCAGCTAGCAGGAGGCTCAAATGTCGAGTGACGCACCCCCGGCGGGGCAAGGCAAGGAAAGTCCCCCGGGCCTGGCCAAAGGCGCCCTCAAGCCCATCAACGTCTTGGCGATCGCCGTTGCGGCGATCTCCCCCACCACCTCTGTTTTTCTGGTCTACGGGGCCGGGCTGGCATCAGCGGGCACCGGTGTGATCCTGGCCTTCATCATCGGTGGCCTGATCGCCATCGGCATGGCCATGTCATACGCCGAAGTCGGATCGCTCTTCCCCTCGGCCGGAGGTGCCTACACCATCGTCCGGAAGGCGCTCGGGCCGGTGGCCGGCGGTGTCACCAACGTCCTTTTCCTGGTGCTGGGGATCGTCGTCACGGCCTCCATCCTCGTTGCGGCGGCGAGCTATCTCAACTCGCTGATCCCGTCCCTGCCGGTCAACTGGACCGCCTTGGGCATGATGGCCCTTGTCACCCTCCTT
The DNA here is from genome assembly GCA_021823385.1 of Actinomycetes bacterium. The sequence goes on along the minus strand of JAKAOC010000494.1, from coordinate 599 downwards.
TCACTGGAGAGGATTTCACCCACCAGCTGGGTGACGGGCGCGATGCTGGTGCTCGAGCTGGCGGTGATCGCGGTCTTCACCGTCTTCGCCTTTGCCCATCCTGCCCTGAGCGGGAACCCCTTCACTCACCCGGTCGTGGCCACGGGCTCCAAGGGCGCGCTGGTGACCGTGGGCGCAGGCGCGCTTATGGTCGCGGTCGTCCCCGCACTCTTCGCCTATAACGGATACGACTGGCCCCTTTACTTCGCGGAGGAGTCGACCAAGGCACGGCGCTCGCTGCCCCGCGCGGTGCTGCTTGCCGCGGGGATTGCGATCTTCTTCGAGCTCGCCGCGGTGATCGGAGCGACCTTCGCCATCCACAACCTCGGCGCGGCGGCTGCCAACGCCTCGCCGCTTTCGCTCATCGCACAGCAGGTCATGGGAGCCACCGGCGCGAAGATCCTGCTGGTCGGAGTGATAATCGCAATGTTCGATACCGGCCTGGCCGGCAACCTCGCCTACTCCCGCATCTACTACGCCTCTGCGAGGGACGGCATGTGGCCCGGCCCCCTCAACAAGTTCTTCGCCCACGTCAGCCCGCGCACCAAGGTGCCCACCTA
>JAKAOC010000493.1 GCA_021823385.1 Actinomycetes bacterium | reverse complement strand
CCGCCATGATGAAGGCGGGCGCGGGTTCGGTGATATTCGTAGACGCGCTGGTGGCCGCTGCGGTCGGAGCGCTTCTCGACTTCCAGGGGCCTCACGGCTCCATGGTCGCCTCGGTGGGGGCGCAGACGACCTTTGCGGGCGTGATGTCCCTCGGGGAATCGCTGACCAGCTCCTGGGAGCTGGTGGGCGGCGACACGATATCGAACGCAATTTCCACTTACTTGCGCGCCAATTACAACATCGTCCTGGTCGACTCCGACCTGGAAGAACTAAAGCTGTCACTGCTGGACCTGTCAGATCCGCACATGGACCTGTCTGCGCGCGTCGTCGGTCGTGATGCCGTGACCGGTGGTGAGGCCGAGGCCACGATTTCAGCGCGCGAGATCTACGACGCGAGTGCCGAAAGTTCGAAACTGATCGTGGAGACGATCCTCTCGGCCCTAACCGCGGCGCCGCCGGAGATCTCCAATGATCTGGTCGAGACGGGGCTGACCCTGGTCGGAAGAGCTTCCTTGACAACCGGGCTCGACGTAGTCGTTCATGACGCGTGTGCGATTCCCGTAGCGCGCTCGGTGGTGGTCGAGACCGCTTCGGTAATCGGTGCGGCGAGAATCCTCAATCAGGTACCGGCGGGCGACTAGTCAGGTTCGGTCACCTTCTTCGATCGCGAGGATTTCCTTTGCGATTTGCCGGGTCTGCCAGTCCCTGTCCTCCGCGAGCCGGTGCAGCAGCTCTGTGGCCCGTGGATCATCCACGGCGGCGAGCGCCACTGCCACGCGGCGTCGGATAGCCGGTTTGTCCCTGGCCGCACGTTCGAGCACTTCGATCGAGTCGTCCCTTTCGAAGTTGGCGATAGCGGCCACGGCCGCCTCTCGGCACAAGGCATCGCGATGCTCGAGCGCGGCGTCGCGTAGCACCGGGTAGGTGGACTCTTCGCGCTGCTCGCCCATTGCGAAAATGATCGCTTCGGCTACCAAGGGCTCTTTCTCCACGGCGAGGCGCGCAGCAAGAGAGTCACTGCCCATCCGGGCCGCCGCCTTGGCGCCGGCCAGCCGAACCTCCGTCTCGGGGTCCTCCAGGGCGGTATCGATGGCCGGACCGTCGAGCCGCCCAAGTCGCATGCAGGCCGCGAGCGCCACTGCCCGGATGCGGCCGCACGGGTCGGCCAGGCCGGCCGTGGCCCGCACAACATCGCCACTGAAGCCGGCCTTGACGATTGCGGCCATGCGAGATAGTTCGTCCCTGCTGAGAGGGTCGATTCCCGCCCGGAGCTCGTCGCGCGACTGAGGCATGCGCATCCTGTTTTGGCTGGTGGGTGGAGGTGCGAAGGTCCAACCTTCGCAGGTGAACCTAGGATCTAGCGTAGTGGCGCCTCGGGCGCCGAGGGAACAGGCCCCGGGCCCGGATGGTGCAGGAGGAGAGGATGCCGGCCAAAAGCAAGCGTCCGCGCCGTCTGGTGGCGGTCGTGGTAACCGCCGCGGTCGGAGTCAGCATTGGTTCGACGCTGGCCTTCCTTCCGTTGTCTTCATTCTCGTTTTCCCCCGGCGACGCGATACCGGTCCAGAGGCAGATTAGCGTTTCCGGCGAGCCTGCTGTAAAGGGGCAAGGAAATATCCTGATGACGGATATTCTCCTTACGCAGCTAACGCCCCTGACCTGGTTCGTGGATCAGTTCAACTCGTCAGTGAACATCTACCCCGCCTCGGAGATCTTCGGAGGTACCGATCCGGCCCAGCTGAACAAGCTTCAGATCGGGCAAATGGTCGACTCGAAGACCGCCGCCGTCATGGCCGCATACAGCCTGGTTCACCTTCCTCTCCAGCAGATCGACGGAGCGCAGATCGTGGCCACGGTCGCAGGGGTTAGCTCGAAGCTGCATATAGGGGACGTGATCACCGCAGTGAACGGCAAACGGGTCAGCACCGCCCAAGCGGCCGCCAAGGCAGTCAAGGCTGCGGGTACGACCGTCTCGCTCTCCATCGCCAGGCCTCAGTCCTCCGTTGGCAAGCCCACCACCCTCGTGGTCTCGGTCAAGAAGTTCACACACAACGGCAAGAAGATCGTCGGAGTGGCGCTCACTGACGGCCTCGTTCTCAGGTTGCAGCGCCCGGTCACCATATCGACCGGCCAGATTGGGGGGCCGTCGGCCGGACTGGCCTTCACTCTCGGCATCCTGCAGAGCCTTGGCGCGCTGCATGTCTCTTCCGGTGCAACCGTGGCCGCCACCGGCACGATGGATCCCCAAGGCCAGGTGGGCGATGTCGGCGGCGTCCGGCAGAAGGCGTTTGCCGTTGCGCGCAACGGTGCAAAGGTCTTCCTCGTTCCACCGCAAGAGGTCACTGCCGCAAAGAGCGCTGACCAAAAGGGGCTGGCCATCGTACCGGTGACGACCTTGCGTGGCGCGATCGCCTACCTTGTCTCGCACCACCTCGCAACCTTCAATCCTGGGGCTGCCTGACGGATCAGCAGCCAAAAGGCCGGTGCGGGCCGGTCCGCTCGGCTTAAGCTCTAGGTCTATGAGCGATACACCCAGCCCCGAGGCGCCGCGCGAGCGTCTGGCGGCGAACGAAATCCTCTCCAGGACCTTCGCCGTGCAGCGCCGTGGATTTCGGCCGGACGACGTCACCCGCTATTTGGCTCAA
>JAKAOC010000492.1 GCA_021823385.1 Actinomycetes bacterium | reverse complement strand
ATTTTGGGCCAGAAAGGAAGCGCCCAGCTTGATCTTGTTGAGCAGCGGGTCGGCTCCCAGCTGGCGAGCGAGATCCCCGCTGCCCGGAACCTCGATCTTGACGACGTCGGCACCGAAGAGTGCGAGCTGGTAGCCGCAGTATGGCCCGGCCAGCACGTTCGTCATGTCGAGAATTCTCACACCATGCAAAAGTTGGGTGGTCATATTTTCCTCAGCGTTCCAGGAGCCGGGTGATCCCGAGCGCCTCGTCTTTCGTCGAACCCGCCATGACGTCTTCAAACGCCTTTACCGAATCCCTCAAAATTTCCACAAATTGTTCAACCCTCTCCTCGCCGAAGCGCGTGGTGGGGCCCGAGATGGACAGAGCCAAAACTACGGAGCCGCCGCCAAAGGGGCCCAAGGACACGGATACGGCCGAAACCAGGTCGTCGCGCTCGGCGTGGCTCACAGCCCACCCATTACGCTTCACCCCTTCGACCCATTCGGCGATCCGCTCGGCGTGGGCTGGACCGTAGGGAGAATCCTCGGCCACCGCCGACCAGACACTCTCGTCCACCGTGGCCAGGAGGATCTTGGCCGAAGCGCCGGCCCAGAGAGGCAGCTCGTCGCCAACGCGCACGACATGTCGCAGGCTGTGCGATCCTTGCGCTTGGGCGATGCACACGCGGCGAATCCCCTTGCGCACGTAAATGTTCACCGTCTCGCCCGTTTGCTCGGCCGCGTGGGCGATGATGTCCTGAGCTGCCGGCGGTAGCAGCCAAGCATCGCTGGCGAATCGAGCCAGCCGCAAAAGCGCGGGCCCGGGCGCGTAATGACCCTCGCCACCCCAAAGGATGCCGGCGGCCTCCAGGGTTTGCAGAAGGCGAAGCGCAGTCGTCTTGGGCAATCCCGTAAGGCGCGCACTGTCCTTGAGCGTCAGCACCGGATGCTCCGCGTCCAGCGCCGAGAGGATATCCAGCGCTCTTCTCACACTGCGCACCCCGGAATGGTCTGCATCGCTTGCTTCCACAGCAACCCCTTCTAGTCCACGTGGCGAAACATTTCGCGAAGTCGCACAGGCGTGCAGTTGTTTTGTTCGCGCTAACCGTATATGCTATCACCGTTCCATCTGATACACCGTCCATTCCACTAGACGGACCGATGAAAGGGGGGCATATGGGGAACCCAAGCGGTTTTAAGGCGATAAGCGCCCCAAACCTGGTGGCCGGTGAGTGGCTGAACGAGGGAAACTGGCAGGACCGAGTTGGCCCTTACACCGGAGAAGTGGTCTCAAAGGCCCTGCAAGCCGATTCCCCTCAAGTGGAGCGGGCCATCCGTTATGCCACCGAGGCCGCCGTTGCCATCCGCCGCATGACCCCAGCTCGCCGGGCGGATATCCTCGAGCGCGCCAGCCAGCTGGCCGATGAGCGCCGTGACGAAATCGCCCGCCTTCTCGCGCTTGAATTGGGCAAACCCATGAAGGACAGCCGCGGCGAAATGGTTCGCGTGGCCGACACTTTTGCCATCTGCGCTGCCGAGGCTCGCAACATTGGCGGCGAGCTACTCGGTGCTGAGGGCTGGGAACGCGGACGCGGCACCACCGCTTTGACCTATCGCGCGCCCGTTGGCGTTGTGACCGTGATCACCCCATTCAATGCACCGGCGAATCTGCTCGCCCATAAGCTCGGCGCGAGCTTCGCGGCCGGCAATACAACCATCGTCAAGCCGCCGCCGCAAGCCCCGGCGGTCTCCAATGCGATTGTCGAACTTCTTCTCGACGCGGGCATGCCTCGCCAAGGTGCCCAAATCCTCCACGGTGGCCCGGAGATCGGCTCAGCCCTCGTCGCCGCGCCTGAGGTCGCCGCGGTTAGCTTCACGGGCAGCGCGTTTGCCGGCGACGCCGTCGCCCGCGCCGCTGGGCCCAAGCGTACGGTCCTGGAATTGGGCGGGAATGCCGCCACCATTGTCTGCGGAGACGCTGATCTAGCGCTCGCCGCCGCCAATTGCGCTCGCACCGGCTTTTCCAATTCCGGCCAAAGCTGCATCTCGGTGCAGAGGATCTATATCCAAGAAGACGTCTTCGACGAATTTCTCGAACTGCTCACGGCGGAGGTCTCCAAGCTCAAGGTGGGCGATCCCTTGGAGGATGCCACCGATGTCGGCTCCATGGTCGACGATCGAGCCGCCTCTCGAGTGATTTCCTGGGTCGAGGAGGCAAAGTCCGGCGGTGCGACTATTCCGGCGGGAGGAACCCGCCAGGGCGCCACCGTGCGCCCAACCATCGTTGCCCGACCACGACGTGATGCCAAGGTCGTCGTCGAGGAAGTCTTTGGCGCGCTAGTGGTTGCCATGCCTTTCGACGACTTCGCCAAGGTCATCGATGAGTGCAACCAGAGCAATTACGGCCTGCAAGCCGGGCTGTTCACCAACGACATGCGCCGCATCTTTCTCGCCTGGAGGGAACTTCAGGTTGGCGGCCTCGTCGTCAATGGTTCTTCCAATTACCGCCTCGACCACGTTCCCTTCGGTGGAGTCAAGGATTCTGGCATTGGCCGCGAATCCCCCCGCTGGATGATCGAGGACTACACCGTCATCAAGACATTGATGCTTCGCAACACGTCGCTATGGGGCGAATCCTGATGGTCACCCCAGCGGTGCCCGAGGCGG
>JAKAOC010000491.1 GCA_021823385.1 Actinomycetes bacterium | reverse complement strand
TCTGTAGCGGGAATAGCAGCTCATTCTCAGTGGAGGTGGCCCGATCGCGTCACCGTGACAAGCCGGCCGACGCTGTGCGGGGTTTCGTCGCCGCTAATCAGCTTTGCTCAGCAGACTCCTAGGCCCGTGCTCGCGTCCCAGGCTGGCAAAAGAAAGTGCGTGCCTGCGGTTGCCTGGTAAAGCTACCGCCTGGTAAGTTGCTCAGCGGGATCTGTCCGCAGGGGAGATGGTCTTATGATCCGCGTCGCCATGGCAAGGCTTGGGGAAGATGAGCAGCCCGACGAGGCGGCGGGGCATGCGCAGAGAATGCCCAAGGAGCGCCGAAGACAGCTGCTGATCGACCAGGCCCGGGTTCATTTCGCCGCCAAGGGCTTCCACGCCACCTCGATGCAGGACATCGCAGCTGCGGCCGGCGTCACCAAACCGGTGATCTACCAGCATTTCTCCTCCAAGCGCAGCCTGTATTTGGATCTGCTCGGCATCACAGGTGAGGAAATGTGTGGCCGGATCCGCACCGCCACCGCCAACTCCCAATCGGTGCACCAACAAGTGATCGCCGGCTTCGACAGCTTCTTCCGCTTTGCTTACGAGAACAGGTCGGGATACGAGCTGCTCTTCGCCAGCGGCCCGCGCCGCGACCCCGAGTTCCAGGGGGCTCTCTCTGAAATCGAGGATGAGCTGGCGGACCTGGTCACTTCCACGATCGAGGTGCCGATTTCCGAGACCCACCGACGCTTCATAGCGCTCGGTGTCATCGCGCTGGCCGAGGGGACACTGCGGCGATGGCTCCGCGAGCTCGACCTCTCAGGTGCCGTGCCCACCGACTACGAGGCGACAAGCGGGCCGATGTGGTCACGCCGCATCGCGGAGCTCGCCTGGGCGGGCCTTCGTGGCATCCAAGCCGACGAACTCGACGGCGACAGTCCCGGCTAGCCGGGCGCCCGGAGTGCTCCTCCGGCAGCGCCGCTGAATAATAGCCGATTGACGCGGCGCACCTCGAGGACGGAACCCCGGGGTCGAGGGCGTGCCGGCAGTGGAGGCGTAGCGATTGGGGGCGTTTTGGCCTAGGAGCGGCGCTGAGCCTGCGCGGCCCGTGGACGGCTCCCCTTTTGCTAAAGACAGCCTGACGGTCGGGATCGGGTTTGATCCGCCCGGCCGCAGGAGCGGCCTGAATGGGAAAGACTGTACCCATGCGGCGTTACGTGTTGAGGATCACCTGCCAGGATCGCCCTGGGATCGTCTTGGCCACAGCCCAGGCCATCGTGGAGGCGGAGGGCAACATCGTGGAGAGCGACCAGTTCTCCGACCCGGTGACCGGCCTCTTCTGCATCCGCACCTGCTTCGACAGTCATGGGGATCCCGCTGCGAGGCTGGCTGCGAACTTGGCGCCATTCGATGCAACCATCGGACTGCGCCCCCTGGAACGCCGCCACCGGATGCTGGTGATGGTCTCGAGGCTCGACCACTGCCTGGCGGACCTGCTCTACCGGCGCCAGCTCGGCGAACTCCCCGCGGATATCCCGCTCGTCGTCTCCAACCATCCCGACTTGGAGCCCTTGGCTGCGCGCCACGGAATACCATTCGTGCAGCTGGAGGCGACTCCCTCCAACCGCGAAGAGGCAGGCAGGGAGCTGGCGAAGCTGATCGAGGAGAACGAGATCGACGACGTGGTGCTCGCCCGCTACATGCAGATCCTCTCCCCGGAGGTGTGCCGGCGCTACGCCGGAAGGATCATCAACATCCACCACTCGTTCCTGCCCGGATTCAGGGGCGCCAAGCCCTACCATCAGGCCTACGAGCACGGAGTCAAGCTGATCGGCGCGACCGCCCATTACGTGACCGCGGAGCTGGACGAGGGCCCGATTATCGCCCAGGATGTCGAGCCCGTCACGCATGCCACCGAGCCCGAGGAGCTGATCGCCATCGGACGCGATATCGAACGGGCGGTGCTCGCCCGAGCTGTGCGCCTGCACGCCGAAGACCGGGTGGTCCTGGCGGGCCGGCGCACGATCGTATTCACCGGCTAGGGGATGCGGATCCCCGAGATCGACCTGGCTATCACCAGGCGCTGGATCTCGCTGGTGCCTTCGAAGATGGTGTAGATCTTGGAGTCGCGGTGCCAGCGCTCCACCGGATACTCCCGCACGTACCCGTAGCCGCCCATGATCTGGATGGCCTGCTCGGTGACCCAAACGGCGGTCTCACCGGCAAAGGCCTTGGACATCGAGCCCTCGCCCTTGGTAAAGGGAGCCCCGCTGGCCGCCATCCAGGCCGCATGCCAGACCAGGAGCCGTGAGGCCTCCACGCGCATCGCCATGTCGGCGAGCTTGAAGGCAATGGCCTGATTCTCGATGATGGCCTTGCCGAACTGCTTGCGCTCCTTGGCGTAGTCGAGGGCGTATTCGTACGCCGCACGCGCGATGCCGAGCGCCTGAGCACCTACCATCGGGCGGCTGGCCTCGAAGGTCGCCATCGCCGCCTGGCTGGAAGAGCGCCGCCCCTCGCGCACCCGCGCTAGGCGCTCGTCCAGCTTCTCCTTCCCGCCGAGCAACATGCGCCCGGGGATCTTCACGTCTTCCAGGATCACCTCAGCGGTATGGGAAGCCCGGATGCCCATCTTCTTGAACTTCTGCCCCTGCCGCAGACCGG
>JAKAOC010000490.1 GCA_021823385.1 Actinomycetes bacterium | reverse complement strand
GTGGTGTCGACCGTGCGCGACTTCCTCCTGGACCGGGCGGCCCGCGCAATCGAGGCGGGGGTGGATCCGGACTCCGTGATCGTCGACGCCGGTCTGGACCTGGGCAAGAGGACCGAGCACTCCCTGGCTCTGCTGCGCAACTCCGACGTGCTGGCGGGCCTCGGCTACACGCTGCTTCTCTCCGCCTCCAACAAGGACGTGCTGGGCGCGCACCTGGGTCTGGAGCTGGGCGAGCGGGGGCCCGCCTCCATCTCCGCGGCCACGATCGCCTATTTGGGCGGGGCCAGGATCTTCAGGGTGCATGACGTGCGGGGCACCCGCCGGGCGCTCGAGGTCCTGGCCGAGCTGACCGGGCACCGCCGATGACCGAAGCGGCCAACCCGGGAGAGACCAGGCTCTGGCTGGTGCGTGGAGACGACGCCCGCCTGGTGGCCGACAAGGAGGCCGCCATCGTCGATTCGCTGCGCAAAGGGGGTGGTCTGGACGTGGTCACCTTCGACGGTGACGGGGCACTGGCCACCGAGATCTGCACCGCGCTCGAACAGATGCACATGTTCGCCGACGCCGCCCTGGTTGCGGTGCGCCAGGCCGAGAAGTTGGCGAGCGAGGAGGCTGGAGCCCTGGCGGAATTCGTCTCGCGGCGGCGCTCTGAGGGCGGCGAACTGAATTACCTGGTCCTTTCGAGCTTCACAGGTGCGGTGAGCCAGAAACTGGTGAAGCTGGCCCAGGAGGCGGGGAGTCTGGAGGACCTGCGCCTGGGAGGCAAGGAGAGGGAGGCATTCCTCTCGGGCGAGCTATCCGGATCCCATCTGTCCTTCGCCCCCGATGCCGTCGCCCGGCTCAAGGACTTCCTGGGTGAGGACGTGGCCCGGGTAAGGGGAATCGTCGAGGTGCTCGAGGCCGCCTTCCCCGAGGGACACCGGGTCAGCGCCGAGGAGCTTGCGCCCTATCTCTCGCGCTCGGGAGCCCAGCCGCTCTATCTGATCACCAACGCCATCGAGAACGCCTCGGGCGCGCGTCCGGAGGTGGAGCCTCTGCGGCTGCTCAAGCGCTTCCTGGAGGACATGCGGGTGCATCCTCTGGTGGTGTGCGCGGTTCTGAGCCGGCGGATGGCCGAGATCGCCTCGGTTCACGTCCCCGGCGAGCGGGGAGGGGTGGCGGCCAATGCCCGCCTGGAGGAGCTGGGAGGCAAGAAGAAGGCTCCCTTTGCCGCCGACAAGCTGGCCCAAGCTGCTTCGGGCCTGGATATGGCCTCGCTGGCCAAGGCGCTCAACTGGTGCGCGGAGGCCGAGGGAAGGCTGAAGGGTCTCGACGGAGTTCCCGAGGAGTTCGCCATCGAGCTCCTGGTGGCACGCCTGGCCAATCTCTTTGCGCGCAAACGTGGCGCGGCCCGTGCCTCCGCCGGCCGGAGCCGCTGATCACAACTGCCGATCCACGGCAAAAGAGCAGGTGGCCGCCGGGATGATCGTCTGAGCCCCCCTGGACCGCCCGGTGCAGGCTTGGCTGAAACCTCTCATCATCCAGTAGTCCCGTGGCCTGGTGATCCTTTAGCGGGAATCTATTGACCTGCGATTGTCAAAGTGAGAAGATAAGGCCGCGCTACGCAAGCCGCATGTAGCGCCGCGTGGTCGCGACGGGCATTGGCGTGTGTGGAGCATCGGGGCGTGGCCCCGTCACGAAAGGTTCAGACCACGCACGTTTCCAGCAACTCCCGGAACCCGATAGTCCGCGCAGGGCCCGCGCTCGATGCCGGGCCGCATTTCGGCGATACCCGAGGCCATTGTTTCGCCCCCTTCCTGGGAGCGCAGGCCGTCCCAGCCGTGGCCCGGCGATTCCTCCGGCACTTGTTTTCTGGATATTGGGCGCTGCAGATGCCGTTCCAGCCGGCCCTTCCGGGGCGGACGGCGGTGCATGAGAACCGTTTGTGGCGGGAGGAGGCACGCCTAAGGCGATTCGGCGCCTCCGTTCAGGAGGTGAACTGAAGGGAGCGACAAGGTGCCCAACGAACGAGAAAGCGCTGACCCGGGAATTACCGATCAAAGTTCGGATGTCTCGGAGGCGCAGATCGCAGTCCATTGGCGCGAAGAGGGCTTCTATTATCCGACGTCCAAGTTCATCGGCCAGGCCAACGCAAGCGACCCGGCCATCATGGAAAGGTTCTCCGAGGAGCACTTCCCCGAATGCTTCCGGGAGTACGCGGATCTCCTGGATTGGGACCAGTACTGGCACACCACGCTCGACACCAGCAACCCGCCGTTTTGGAAGTGGTTCGTCGGGGGAAAGCTGAACGCGAGCTACAACTGCGTCGACAGGCACCTGCCGACCGCGCGCAACCGGGCCGCGTTGATCTGGGTACCCGAGATCGAGTCGGAGGATACCAGGACCATCACCTATGGAGAGCTCTATGCCCGGGTCAACGAGTTCGCCGCGGTTCTGCAGGATTTCTGCGGCCTCAAGGCCGGGGACCGCATCACCTTCCACCTGCCCATGGTGCCGGAGCTGCCGGTTGCGATGCTGGCCGCCGCACGCTTGGGGGTGATTCACAGCGAGGTCTTCGGAGGCTTCAGCGGAGCCGCATGCGGAGACCGTATCGCCGATTCCGACAGCCACGTCCTGGTGACGATAGACGGATACTGGCGCGGCGGGCAGGTG
>JAKAOC010000489.1 GCA_021823385.1 Actinomycetes bacterium | reverse complement strand
GACCGCGGCCCCGACTACGACCACGACCACCGTTGCGACGTCTGCGCCTGGCACAACAGCCACCACCCGGACCAGCGGCGGCGGCAACGGAGCACGTTCCGTGAGCGCCACGACGACCATATCGCCGCGCACTCCCTCGTCCACCCTCGCGGGCGGCACGACCTCGCCGGTCTACACCACCACTAGTGCCACCGTGGCCGACTCCACGACGACCAGCTTCGGAAGCCACGCCAAGGTAATTGCCTCGGGTGGTGGAGAAGCAGCCAAGTTCGAGATTGGTGGAGTGGCTGCATTGGTCCTAATCCTGGCCGCCGGCGCCGCGCTACGTTTTCGAAAAGGTGCCTCCCGATGAAGCCGGGCTCATCGCTGCATCCGCTCGGCTGGTGGCTGTGGGCGATCGGTGTCGGTGCCGCAGCTCTGCAGACAACGAATTTGGCGTTGTTGCTCCTGTTGGCCGCAGAAGCGGCGTACATAGGAGCCGTTTTTGTCCAGGGGCGAAGCTCGCGCGAGATGATGAGTGCCATCGGCAGGCTCGCTGTATTTGTCATCGTGATCAGGCTGGTGGTGCAGATACTGTTCGGTCAACGTTTGCCCGGAACCGAAGCCTTCGCACTGCCGTCGATCCCCTTGCCGTCCTGGGCCGCGGGCGTGTCGATTGGCGGACCCGTCACCTGGCAGTCCCTGGAGGGCGCCCTGGAATCGGGAATCCAGCTGGCCGTGGTCCTGGAGTGCTTCTCGCTCGCCAATGCCCTCGCCCATCCGTATCGGCTCTTGCGTGTGCTGCCCGCCGTCCTATATGAGACGGGTCTCGTGGTGAGCGTGGCACTGGCCTTTACCCCGGAGCTGGTGCAACGGTTGACTGACGTCAAGGAGGCCCGGCGGCTTAGGGGCAGGCCGACGCGCGGGTTGAGCGGTGTGCGCCATATGGCCGTTCCCGTACTCGAAGGAGGCCTCCAGCGTTCACTGGAGCTGGCGGCCGCGATGGACGCCAGGGGATTCGGCCGCGCACCGGTAAAGGACGTGCGGACCGTGCGGCGGCGCACGACGGTGCTCGGCTTCTCCCTAGCCATGCTGATTATCGGCTCCATGGCCATCGGGGGCCTCGGAGCGGGCAGGGGAATCGGGCTGGTGATGCTGGCGCTCGGCGGCGGAGGGGTGGCCATGGTCTTCCGTGACGGGGAGAGGCACTCTCAGCGCACCCGGTACCGCCCGGACCGATTCGGCTTGGCGGAGTGGCTGGTGAGCCTCTCCGGAGCCACCGCGGGCGTCGGCTTTCTGCTTGCGGCTCACTTCGAGGGAGGCACGCACCCGCTTCTCGGTGCATTGGCGCTCCCCCCGCTCCCTTTGCTTGCTCTGGGAGCATGTCTCGTTGCCCTGCTTCCTGTGGTGCTACTCCGGCGAGGGCCGGAAGTGAGGCGAGGACTGGAGAGCGAGGCGATGGCACGGTGATCAGCTTCGAGGGCGTCCGCTTCACCTATCCGGGCACTACAGCGCCGGCGCTCGCCATCGAACGCCTTGCCATCCAGGAGGGCGAATTCTGTCTGGTGATGGGGGAGACCGGAAGCGGGAAGAGCACCTTCTTGCGGGCGATAAACGGCCTGGTTCCACATTTCAGTGGAGGGACCATGGCAGGGGAGGTCAAGGTTTTTGGCCGCTCCACCCGCGATCACAGACCAAGGGAGCTCGCTGATCTGGTCGGGTACGTCGGCCAGAGCGCCTCGGCCGGCTTCGTGGCCGAGACGGTGGAGGAGGAGCTTGCCTACACCATGGAGAACCTGGGTGTGGCGCCTCAGGCGATGCGCCGCCGCGTGGAGGAGGCGCTCGATCTGCTCGGGCTAAGCGCACTGCGGAGCCGTTCTCTTCGCTCCCTCTCCGGTGGTGAGCAGCAGAGGACCGCGATCGCCTCGGTGTTGACGGCTACCCCGAAGGTGCTGGTGCTCGATGAGCCCACCTCGGCCCTCGACCCGGCGGCGGCGGAGGAGGTGCTCTCCGCCCTCGCCAGGCTCGTTCACGATCTGGGACTTACCGTGGTGCTCGCCGAGCACCGCCTCGAGCGGGTGCTGCCTTTCGTCGATTCCGCGGTTCGGCTCCTTGGCGGCGATCAGCGCCCGGTGGTCGGGAGCGCATCGGAAGTCGTGGAAGGCGCTTCGTCGGTGCCGCCGATCATCGAGCTCGGACGGGTGATGGGCTGGGAGCCGCTCCCTCTCTCGGTGCGGGAAGCAAGGAGGCTTGCGTCACCACTGCGCGATCTTTTGCGCGTGGTCGTCGACGAGGCGAATCTTCCCGAGGTACCACCGCAGGCGGTGGCAGCGTCGCTGAGCCGGGTCACCGTCAGCTATGACCGGATTCCCGCAATCTCCGGGTTGACGGTGTCGGTGCATCAAGGCGAAGTGGTGGCGGTGATGGGCCGGAACGGTTCTGGCAAGACGACCCTGCTGCGGCAGTTGGCGGGGGTGGGGGGCGCACGCCGCGGGGAGGTCCTCGTGCAAGGGGTGGCTCCGGAGCGGATACCCGCCCGCGAGCGCATCCGGCGGGTCGGCATGGTGCCACAGGACCCGGGCGCGCTCCTATACGAGGATTCGGTGGCCAAGGAATGCGCCCTTTCCGATCGCGAGGCGGACCTTGGTGCGGGGGTGACCGCGCAGGTCTTCGAG
>JAKAOC010000488.1 GCA_021823385.1 Actinomycetes bacterium | reverse complement strand
CGCCACGCGAGTCAACCAATACGAGAACTACGTGGAGACCACCGCCGGCCGCTTCGACTACGACTATCTGGTGATCGCCACCGGCCCCAAGCTGGACTACTCAATAAGCGGGGTCGGCCCGGACAACGGCTACACGGCCTGCATCTGCGATCCCGACGGCGCGCTTGACACCCGTGCCCGGTTCGAGAAGCTGGTTGACAACCCGGGTCCGGTGGTGATCGGGGCCACCCAGGCCGCCGGCTGCGTCGGCGCCGCCTACGAATTCCTCTTCAACGCCGAATTCAACCTGCGCAAAAGGGGTGTGCGCAAAAAGACGGAGATCACCTGGATCACCCCCGAACCCTTCGTCGGGCACTTCGGAATCGAGGGCATCATGGGCGGCAACACCATGCTGCGAAAGATGTTCGGGAGCCTCGACATCAATTTCATGACCGATACCAAGATCGATCACGTCACCGAAGACGAGATCACCCTGGACGATGGACGCAAGCTACCGTTCGCCTTCTCGATGCTGATGCCGCCGTTCCTGGGGCAGGAAGTGGTCTCGAACTCCCCCGGACTCGGCAATGCGAAGGGCTACGTTCCCGTCAACGCCGCTTACCAGCACAAGGAGTTCTCCAACGTCTTCGCAGCCGGGATCGCCGTGGACGTGCCGGCGCCGTTCACTACCCCGGTTCCACTGGGCGTCCCCAAGACCGGCTTCCCCGCAGACGAGGAGGCCAAGATCGTGGCCCAAAACATCGCCAACCTGGTGAACGCACGCGTGGATCTGAAGGTGAAGGAATTCGGCAACATCCCTGGCGTGTGTATCCTGGACGCTGGCCACAAAGAGGTCTACCTGATCGCAAACCACCTGTTCAAGCCGCGCCAGTTTGCCGCACTAATCCCTAATCCGGTCTACGACGGAGGCAAGAGGGCCCTCGAGAAGTACTTCCTGTGGAAGACCCGCAACGGACTGTCTTACCTGACCTGAGCCAGACCAGCCCCTGATACGGCCGGGGCCCCGGGACACACAGACAGGAAGGGGCGCAATGGCGATTTTTTCGGCACGCCGAGCCGCTAACGTCGCCTTGGCCGTCTCTGCAATCCTGACGGCCGCAGGTGGATCGGCTCACCTTGCAGGTGAACCGAGCTGGTCACACACGCTCTTTCTAGCGGCCACCTTGGTTGGAATAGCGTCGTCGGGGTGGACCATCATCGGCGCCCTGGTCAAGAAACGCTTCGGCGTCGACGTGATCGCGCTTCTAGCCCTGCTCGGAACGGTGCTCGTGCACGAGTATCTTGCCGGAGCCGTTGTCACCATGATGCTCCTTGGCGGTCGGAGCCTGGAAGACTACGCCACCGGGCACGCGAAGCGCGAGCTGAAGCTCCTGGTCGAGCGGGCACCGGTAAGTGCGCACGTCGAGCGCCCGGGCGGGCTCTTCACGATTGCCCTAAAGGAAGTCGGCCCCGGGGAAAAGGTGATGGTGGCCACTGGTGAGGTCGTTCCTTTGGACGGCGAGCTGGCGGACGATAGGGCGGTGCTTGACGAATCGGCGCTCACCGGAGAGCCCATGCCGGTCGAGCACGTCAAGGGAGACGTACTTTCAAGCGGCGTGGTGAACGTCTCCAACCCGTTCATGATGCTTACCACCTCGGATGCCCAAAGCTCGACCTATGCGCGGATCGTGCGACTGGCACAGGAGGCCGAGGCGGATTCCGCCCCCTTCGTGCGCATGGCGGATCGATATGCACTCTGGTTCCTGCTTGTTACGCTGGTCGTCTCCGGCCTGGCCTGGGTCTTCAGCAACGACTTTGGACGCGCGGTGGCCGTCCTCGTCGTGGCTACGCCTTGCCCGCTTATCTTGGCGGCTCCGGTGGCAATCGTCTCCGGCCTCTCGCGCTCCGCCCGGGCAGGGGTGGTCATCAAAGGTGGAGCGGAGTTGGAAAAACTTGCCCGGTCGAAGGTCCTTCTTCTCGACAAGACCGGGACCCTGACGCGCGGGAACCCGAGGGTTACTCAAGTGGTGTCCTCGCCCGGGACAGACGCCGACACGGTCCTTAGGCTGGCGGCCTCCCTTGACCAGCGATCCCAGCACCCCCTGGCCGCCGCATTGGTGGCCGCTGCGCGCGAGCGCGGCCTTACCTTGGCCGAGCCGACCGAGGTGGGAGAAACGCCCGGGCAGGGCATCAGCGGGATGGTGGAGGGTACACCCGTCAAGTTGGGCAAGGCCGGTTTCGCGGGTGTCGGACACGACGAGCCGTGGCTCGAAGGAGCGTTGAGGCACGCCGCCTTCGAAGGCTCGATGACGATCTTCGCCTCCATCGGGAGCAGGCGCGGACTGGTGCTTCTCGCCGATCCGGTGCGCCCGGACGCAAGCAGAACGCTCCGAGGGTTCAGATCTCAAGGCATCGCGCGCATCGTCATGCTGACCGGCGACCGGCGTCAGGTCGCCGAGGCGGTCGGCACCGCACTTGGAATAGATGACGTCTACTCCGATTGCACTCCCGAGGACAAGGTCGAGGCGGCCAAGTCCGAAACCCGGTTCGGCCCGACGGTGATGGTCGGTGACGGCATCAACGATGCGCCCGCGCTGGCCACGGCTGACGTCGGCATCGCCGTGGCTTCGCGAGGACAGAGCGCGTCGTCCGAGGCTGCCGGTGTAGTTCTTACCGT
>JAKAOC010000487.1 GCA_021823385.1 Actinomycetes bacterium | reverse complement strand
GGTCGGCATTTCCTGGTGGCAGGGAACGCACGCCGGCGAGAAGAAGTTGATGACAACCGGCCGGCCAAGGAGCTGGTTCAGAGCCACCGTCCGAGAGGAGTTCGCAAGGCTGGGAAGTTTGAACGACGGCGCACTCTGACCCACAAGAGACGAACTCGTGACCACGCCCGAACCTGGCGCGTTCGCGGAATTGGCCGCGCTGCTTTGCGTGGCCTTCATCACGGCATACCCCACGATGACGGCCAAAAGGATCACCGCTACGAGGGAAGCGGCTCTTGTCTTGGGTCCCGAACGTCTCGGCTCGGAAGGGGTACCGGGTGCTTTCCTATCAGAGGTGATGGACAAGGACATCGACTCCCATGGCCAGGAAGAGGAGCGTCAAGTAAGTGATCGAGTAGCTGAAAACGCGCATTGCCACCTTCGGGCTCTGTGTTGCGCGCAGCTTGAAGGCGTAATAGAGAAATCCGGCTCCGAGCAGTGCCGCCGCCACTTCGTAGACGGCTCCGAGGTGCGCAACCGGCCCGAGAACCAAGGTGACCGCGACCATCGCGACGGTATAGGCGATGATTTCCCTTGCTGTCCGCTTGAAGGTGGCGACGGAGGGAAGCATTGGCACGCCGGCCGCGGAATAATCCTCGCGATACCGGAAGGCCAAGGCCCAGAAGTGCGGGGGGGTCCAAAGGAAGACCACCAGGAACATGAGCACCCCGGCCAGGGTGATGTCGTTTTGCACCGCTGCCCACCCGACGAGGACGGGTGCCGCGCCCGCCGCGCCCCCGATCACGATGTTTTGGCTCGAGGAGCGCTTGAGCCACATGGTGTACACGAAGACGTAGAAGAGTGCCGCAGCCAAAGAGAGAACCGCGGACAGGAGGTTGACGAAGCGCCAGAGCATCATGAAGGAGAGGATCTCGATGCCGATGGCGAAGGCAAGGCCGGCCGCGGGGGTGATCTCCCCCGTGACGAGCGGGCGGTTCTTGGTGCGCTTCATGACCGCGTCTATATCGCGGTCGAACCACATGTTCACCGCGTTGGCACCGCCAGCCGAGAGCGTTCCGCCGGCAAGCGTCACGAGCACCAGCGGCAAAGAAGGAAGACCGCGCTGGGCTACAACCATCGCCGGCAGTGTCGTGGTAAGTAGAAGCTCAATGATGCGCGGCTTCGTCAGTGCCACGTATGCGCGCACCGTCCGCAACCTGAATCCAGTCTTGACAGCTACAGGAATGGAATTCATGCTGCGAAGAGACCCGCCTTTCGGAATTGCGCCGGACCGCGACTGCGGAGCGCTACGACCGCTATGACCCTAGCCGCAGCTTCGAGCATATCGGATTACACCTCGCGGTTGTACGGACAAACGTCGGATAAATACATACTGTATCCTAAGAGTGATCTTATCGGCGGCCGGGGAGGTCCAATGGGCACGCATAGCGGGCGCGCAGAACCACTCGCGCCGCCCGGGACCTTCGAGGCACGGGTCCGACGCTTCGTGGAAAGCCTTTCGGAGCTGGGCAATGGCGGCTCGGGCGCTGGGGTCATCTCCTCGCTCACAAACTGCCGCTATCTCACGAACTTCTCGGGCTCCAACGCACTTTTGGTGCTCACATACGGCGCAACTACAGAACTGAACTTGATAACAGACGGCCGCTACCTGGAGCAAGCCAAAGAAGAACTCGCCGACTTGCTGAATTCAGGAACTGTCCACGCCCGGATTCTCGACCAAGCGGGCAAACACGCATACCGACTCGCCGGCGAACTGGCCTCGGGACGGGGCGCTGTCTTTTGCGAGCACGCCGTAGTCACCCACCAGGACTATAACACCCTGCAGAGCGCTTTGAACGACTCGGTTTCTCCGCTCGATTG
Source organism: Actinomycetes bacterium (assembly GCA_021823385.1). Next base: position 798 of record JAKAOC010000487.1, on the reverse strand, counting down.
CTCAGGCGCCGTCAACAAACATCGACGGGTTAAGGATGCTCACGAAGTGGAACTGCTCTCCCTGGCGGCGTCCATCTCCGACGCCGCTTTTGCAGCCGTGGTGCCGATGATTGAGGACGGCGTTGAGGAGCTCGAGATCGCGGCCGAGCTAAACGCAAGGATGATGTCCCTGGGCGCCGCCGGACCCGCTTTCCAGACCATCATCGGCTCCGGGCCAAACGGGGCTCTACCCCACGCACATCCCACTTCCCGCGAGGTGCGCGGCGGGGAAACAGTGGTGATCGACTTCGGCGCGGAATTCGCCGGCTACCGCTCCGATTGCACCAGAACCATCTTCGTCGGTGGCGAAGCGGGGGACGCCGACGCTGGGCGCGCCTACCTGGCAGTGCTCGAATCCCAGCGAGCGGGTATCGACGCCCTCGCCGACGGGGTCCTCGCGATGACCATCGACGAAGCCTGCCGAGCTGCGCTCCCCGGCGAGCTTGCCTCCCGCTTTACCCATGCCACAGGTCACGCAATAGGCCTGGACGTGCACGAAGAGCCCATCCTGCGTGCGGAGAGCGACGCGTCGCTGCGGAGCGGGATGGTGGTCACCGTGGAACCGGGTGTCTATCTTCCCGGACGTTTCGGGATCCGCATCGAGGACACACTGCTCATCGAGGGGCCAGGCTCGAGACCCCTGACCTGCCTGCCCAAGTAGCACAGTCCAGGCATTCGGCCCGCTAGCCTGGTTGAGGCAAATCCGCGACCTCCCTCTTGGCGGATCACTTCGCAACCAACTCACGGAGCTTCAATGGG
>JAKAOC010000486.1 GCA_021823385.1 Actinomycetes bacterium | reverse complement strand
TCCCCAGCCCGCGGGAGCCACGGTCACCTCTCTCCCGGAAGCCCTGGTCGCGGTTGGCGGGATCGGATTCCCGGTGCTGGTCAGGCCCTCCTACGTCCTCGGCGGACGGGCCATGGAAATCGTGTATGACCGCGAGGAGCTGATCGGCGCGTTTTCCCGCCTGGAGAGGCTCTCGGCCGAGGGTGAGCAGGCCAAGGACCGCCCTATCCTCATCGACTCCTTCCTAGAGGACGCCATCGAGGTGGACGTGGACGCGATCAGGGACGCGCAGGGGGAGTTCCTCCTCGGCGGAATCATGGAGCACATCGAAGAGGCGGGCATACACTCCGGTGACTCGGCCTGCGTAATCCCTCCCATCACCCTGGCGGCGGATACCATCGCCACCCTCGAGGCCTACACGCGTGCTATCGCCGACTCCCTGGAGGTAGTGGGGCTGATCAACGTGCAGTACGCGGTGAAGGCCGGCCAGGTATTCGTCATCGAAGCCAATCCGCGGGCCTCCCGCACGGTCCCCTTCGTCTCCAAGGCGACCGCCGTCCCCTTGGTGAAGATAGCCACCCTGGTGATGGCGGGGGAGAGCATCGCCTCCCTGGAGGCCCGAGGAGTCTTCGAGCGCAAAGGGCCGGCCGGTTACTACTCGGTGAAGGAGGCAGTGCTGCCGTTCTCGCGCTTCCCCTCCGCCGACACGCTGCTGGGGCCGGAAATGCGGTCCACTGGAGAGGTAATGGGGATCGATCGCGACTTCGCCATGGCCTTTGCCAAGAGTCAACTGGGAGCGGGGCAGAACCTGCCTTCCGAAGGCGCCATCGTCCTCTCGCTCGCCGACAAGGACAAGCCCGCCGGTGTAGAACTTGCCAAGGGGCTGGCCGCACTTGGCTTCGACCTCGTTGCCACCTCCGGCACCGCCGACTATCTGAAGCTCTACGGTATCGCCGTCGCCGATGTCGTCGGGAAGCTGGGTGGGACCACCGAGGGGGAGTTGGACGCCGTGTCGCTGATCTCTTCGGGTGCCGTGGGCCTGGTGGTCAACACGCCGAGGGGCCGCGGACCCCGAAGTGATGGCTACCACATTCGCACGGCCGCCAACAAGTTCAAGGTGCCCTGCATAACGACCATGTCGGCGGCCTTGGCGGCAGTGAGGGCTCTCAGCGCAATGGCCGCGGGCGAGCTGGTCGTCAAGAGCATCCAGGAGCACCATGCCGAGAGCGCATAACTGGCGCTCGGCGGGCTCCCGTTTTGATAGGTTGCGGGATGGCGCCACCCGATTCGAGGGATGGCCGTGGCTGCAAAAGGATGGCGAAAGGGCGTGGGCGCGCAGATGAGCTGTGGTTGAGCTGGCCACGCGCCTCGGCGGAGAGATCCGCTTGAAGAACCCGGTTATGAACGCCTCCGGCACCGCCGGCTTCTCGACCGAGCTGGAAGGCTATTTCGACATGTGCCGCCTGGGTGCCTTCGTGACCAAGTCACTGGCATATTTCGCGACGCAGGGTAATCCCTCGCCGAGGGCGGCGGGTGCCGGGCCGGCCATGTTGAATTCCGTCGGGTTGGCCGGGCCGGGAATCCAGGCATGGCGAACCGAGCATGCGCCGCGCCTTGCCAGACTGGGCATTCCGACCTTCATCTCCATTTGGGGCCGCACGGTGGCTGACTATGAGCGCGCTGTGGCCGAGTTGGAGGGGCTCGAGGCCTTTGCCATCGGCATAGAGATCAACGTCTCCTGCCCGAATATCGAAGACCGCGGCAAGATGTTCGCGCACTCGCCGGAGGTCGTCGCCGAAGTGATGGATGCCACCGCGGGTGCCCGCCTGCCGCGTACCGTCAAGCTTTCGCCCAACACTCACCTGATCCTGGAGGTGGCCGACGTGGCCCGCTCCAGGGGTGCCGCCGGCGCCGTGCTGGTCAACACGGCCATGGGCATGGGCATAGATGAAGGACTGCTGGTACCGACCCTGGGGGCGAAGGGCGGCGGGGTCTCCGGTCCCGCTCTGGGCCCGATTGCGCTGCGCGCCGTCTATGAGTGCCACGCCGCTTTCCCCGACTTCCCGCTCGTGGGTGTGGGGGGTGTCTCCACGACTCGCGATGCGGTTGCGATGCTGGCGGCCGGCGCGAGCGCAATACAGGTTGGGACCGCATCATTTGTCGAGCCCAGAGCTGCAATGCGAATTCTTGCCGAATTGCCGGCACTGGTGGGCAAGCTTGGGTTCTCCGGTGTTAGCGACGTTGTAGGTGCCGCACACCGGGGCGGAATCTCCGCCACCAGGCGCTGAGGACGGGCGACGGCGTGCGGATAGGGAGTGTGTAGATGAAGACCATCAATCGCCTGGCTATAGCCCTGGATACGGATGACTCGGTGGAGGCGTTGCGCTGGGCGCGCGACTTTCGCGAGGAATTCGGATATGCCAAGGTCGGACTGGAGCTTTTCACGGCCGAGGGACCCGGCATCATTTATGCGCTCCGGGAGCTCGGCTACCGGATCTTTCTCGACCTCAAGATGTACGACATTCCCAACACCGTCGGGCGCGCCGCGCGGGTGGCCGGAGGTTATGGCGTCGATCTTCTTACCGTGCATACGGCGGGCGGCGTTCCGATGCTGCGGGCAGCGGTGGAAGGGCTGGCCGAAGGTGCCGTTGCGGCCGGTTTGGATACAAAGCCCCGGGCTCTG
>JAKAOC010000485.1 GCA_021823385.1 Actinomycetes bacterium | reverse complement strand
AGCCCCGTTTGCCGAGACCGTGGCGGCAAGATTTTCCAGGTAATCCGCCGGATGGCCCAGGCGCAGCGCGGAAACCGAAAGGACCAGCGAGAAGCCGGCGGGAGTATCGGAGCGGAACGTTGACAGTGCGGTGCTCAGCGCCGGCAGGTCATCTCCGCCCAGCGGCTCAATGTCCACCAGGAGCTTTGCCGGCCTGCCGACCCTCTCGAGCAGCATCGGGCCTGCCTGGGCAAGCAGCGAGATGAGCGCTATTGGCTCACCGGACTGTATTGCCGTGGCGGGCAGTACTGGCCGGACCATCTCCAGGCGCGGTTCGCCCGCCCGGGCGATCAACTCAGGTACCGGGCCGGTACCGGCTCTCCCCGGGGTCCAGCTGTCATCGGCGAGCGGCGCCGCCTGCAACGGCTCCCCGGCCTGGGAGCGGAAGCGCAGCCCCGGATCGACGAAGGCGATGTCCGCCACGCTGGTCCTTTGCCTCGGCTGGCCCTGGCTGTCGAAGTTTCTGAGGTCTATGACCGTGGAGTCGTCATGGTCTTGCCCCACGTAAAGAGAGAGGCGCGCCCTCCCGCTTTCCTTGGAGCGGTACATCGCCGAATCCGCATGCCTGAGAAGCTCGGTCCCGTTTGCCCCGCCCCTGCCCACGGCGATGCCCATGGAAGCGCCCATCTCTATGCGGTTGGGCCCGACAAGATAGGCGTCGTTTAGCCGGTCGAAGGCGCGCTTGGCGATTTCGATAATCGCGTCGTGGCTGGGCGCGTTCTCGAGCAGGATGACGAATTCGTCTCCCGAAAGCCTGGCCACGGTGTCGGTGTCGCGGAAGCAGGCGGTGAGGCGCTTGGCCACTTGAACCAACAGCTCGTCACCGACCAGGTGGCCGAAGCGGTCGTTTACCTGCTTGAAGAAGTCGATGTCGACGAAGATGACCGCGGTCAGCTGGTCGGATCTCTCCGCCTTTGCCGTAGCCATTAGGAGCCGGTCGTAAAAGAGTTCCCGGTTCGGAAGGCCGGTCAAGGAGTCCTTGAAGGCCTTCTCGCGGTATGACTCGAGACGCTCCATCTCGGCCAGACGAAGTCCGATGTTGTCGGCCGCGAGCGTGGCGGCGATGGCCCAATCGCCGGCGACGGCCCGCTCGCGCGAGTCGAAAAACGGCCGGCCCGCCGAATGGGTGGCTGCCGCAATTCCTATCAACCCCGCCGACGTATTGATCGGAACCATCAAGAAAGCCCTCTCGTCGACGAGGGCGCGCACCAGCGGCGTATAGATAGTCGTGTCGCCGGGCTCGACAAAAAGCGGCCCGTCCCCCATGAATACGAGTTCGGCCCCGGGCAGCGCGGTCAGAACCTGGCCCCCGAGCCGATCCAGCAGTCTTTGGCGTCGGGCCCTGTCCGGACCGAAGATCCGAACATCGGTGACCCTCCGTTGCGAATCCGTGACCAGGAAGAAGGCATGAGAGAGGCCAAGACTTACCGCCAGGGAGCGCGTCAGGAAATCGCCGAGTTCCTCGGTCGATGAAATCTGTGTCGAGGCTTCCAGCATCGGTTGCATGCCGACCCAGGCGTTGTGGCGAAACGAACGCTCCCGATCGTCCATGATCTGGGCTACCACTAGTGAGAGATGGCTGATCAAAAGGGCGGCCGCCCGATCGTCGTGAACCATTGCGTTCCCGGAGCCCTGCGGGTTCGCCAAGAGAATCATCCCCAACGGATTGCGCATGTGCTGGACCGGCAGCAGAAGGAACTCCCCCGAGATTCCCAGCGCTTCGCGCACCGCCTCAGGCGGCCCCGAAGGCGAGGTGGCCTCTGCCAGGATGGGTTTGGCGGATTCCATCGCCGTGACCGCATCGGGCCACAGCCCCGCCACGTGCTCGGCCCCCGGCGCGATTTGCTCGCGCCCCGTGGAGGCTGATCTGAGAATGCACAAGGGGAGGAGGCGGTCGCTGTCCAGGGAGTAAATTGCCGCCACGCCGTAGTGAAGAGACTCCGCCAGAAGCGCGCTGACCTCGGCCAGCGCTGACTCGGGATCTATTCCCCTGGTCAGCGCCGAGGAAATCGCCAGCACCAGTTGGGTCAAAGCCTCGTTCTCACTTCCTCGGCGACTGGCGACGAAGGCCGAGACGGCGTCCGAGAACTGCAACCCCAGTTCATCCAGGCTTGGCGCGCTCCAGGGGTGCGGCGAGAAGAGAAGCATGGCGAAGTGATCGCCGGTACTTGGAACCACCAGGGCCTGGTCGAACAGAAGAGGTTTTTTCTCCACTTGGTAGAAAGCTGCGATGGAAGCGGCCTGCTCCTCGACCAGGGTGAGCATGCGAGGGCGTGTACCGTTCATGAGCCTGGCCAGGCGCTGTTCGATGGTACCGGCGGGGAGGAAGTGCGGGTCGTATGAGATGGAGGTGGTCACCTGTGGACGGCCGGTGGCCGCGGGGACCTGGGTCACCGTGCGGTGTGTCCAGACCATAACCTGGCCGCTTGGCTGGTATTCGACGACTAGCCCCAAAGGGGAATGCGCCAGTCGCATCGCGTCGTCCAGGACCTCGGAGAGCGATGAAGCGGCAGGATGGGTGTCACTCCCATCAGGCATCGTCACCTCCAATGCGGACCCTGCGACCTGTGCGACTCGTGGGGACTATCCGTGTCTCCCGGAGTACTACTGTATGCGCAAACTGGGGTGCC
>JAKAOC010000014.1 GCA_021823385.1 Actinomycetes bacterium | reverse complement strand
CCCGGCTCATCGGCGCGGCCGGAAATGCCTTCCAGCGCCAAAAAACAGAGCAATCCCAACCCGGCCCTGACCGAAGCTGCCCTGATTTGGCCAAGTGGGGGTATCCATTTCGTGACACCAGCGAGCTAACGCTGGCGTAGCGTGGTTGGGGTGATGCCCACCCCAGTGGCGCACCTCCACTATCCGACGGACCTGGCCGAGTTCGTGGCCTGGTTCTCCACCGACGCCGACTGCCGCGACTACCTACGTTGGCTGCGCTGGCCCGACGGGTTCGAATGCCCCGAGTGCGGTGGGCCGCGGTGGCTGCTCAAAAACGGGCGCTACGCGTGCGCGGTGTGTCGCACCCGGACCAGCCTCACTGCGGGGACCCTCTTCGAGAGCACCCGCCTGTCGCTCGCCTTGTGGTTCCACGGCGCGTGGCTCTTCGCGGCCAACAAGGGCGGCGTATCGGCCAGCGCCCTCCAGCGCCAGCTCAACCTGCACAGCTACCAGACCGCCTGGACGATGCTCACCAAGTTCCGCGTGGCGACCGCCGCCGCGGACCGCGACCTGCTCTCGGGCGACGTTGAGGTGGATGAGACCCTCTTCGGCGGGCTCACCCAGGCCCTGCGTGGTCGCGCTCCGGGAGCAAAGGTCCTGATAGGGATAGCCGTTGAGCGTGTGCCGGGCGGTGGCTTCGGGCGGTGTCGGATGGCCGTTCTGGACAGCGCGAGCGGCGCGAACCTGCGGGCCTTCATCGAGGCCAACGTCGAGCCCGGCTCGACCATCTACACCGACGGCTGGCAGCCCTACGTGCCGCCCCTGCGCGGGCGTCCCTACCAGCACGTCCCCCACGATCGCCCCGGGTGCTCAGGCGGCTCAGGCCCTGCCCGGGGTCCATCGGATCGCCTCGCTCTTCAAGCGCTGGGTGCTGGGGACCCAGAAGGGCAGCGTCGGCTGGAACCACGTCGCGCTCTACCTGAACGAGTTCGTCTTCCGGTTCAACCACCGACGTAGCCGGCACCGCGGGCTGGTCTTCCTACGCTTGATGGAGCTCTCCGCCGGGCACTCGGCGGTGTACTACAAGGAGCTCACGCCCAACGTCGGGCGCACGAAAGGCCACGCGCGCACACCTCCACCCGCTGTCGGGAGGGGACGCAGTGCCAGCGTTGAGAGGCCTCGCGCGGACCGCCCGTGGCGCACCCCCTGACCAGGACTACGTCCGCGAAATGAATACCCCCATGCTGGAGATGTATAAACCCGCCCTGGCCAGGGAAGCTATCGCCTCGACGGCTTGTAGAGCCTTCGTCCGCGCCGTCCCGCTTTCCGGGATACTCCTCCGTACTGGAGGGGATTCGGCCGGGGTCAGCGAGACGATCGGTGAGGTGACTGATGCAGCGCTGGAGGACCTGCTTTGGCTGGTCGATGCGTTCCGCGCCTCCGCGGGGCACTACTTCCGGTCGCGGAGATGCGTGCTCAATCCGGTGTTCGCAAACGGTTCCAATGGCGCCGGCAACCGCTCCGAGGTCAAGAGAGATCGGGGCCGGTCACCAGGTCGCGGCGCTAGGATGCGCGGGGCACACTGGAGACTGACTGGAGACCCATGGGCGTTGCTAGCCGGTACCGGGGGCGGCTGTACCTGATAGAGGCGGTACGCACCTTCGCACAGGGGTTTTTCGCCATCTCCTTCGTAGTGGCGGCACGCTCCGCCGGGTTGAGCGCCCTGCTGGTGGGCGTCCTCACCACGATATCGGTGCTGATCGGGATCGTGACCACCCGCTACATGGAGGGGGCGGTTTCCCGCCACGGTCCCCGGGTGGCCTTCGTAGGCGTCGGGGCGCTGATGGTGGCGACCGGGTCGGTGATGTTGCTCTTGCCGGGAGAGGCGGGCATAGCGCTCGCCGCACTCTTCGGCTTTCTCCCGCCGCTGGGCGGGCAGTTCGTAGCTGCCGTGATCGAGGGATCGCTTGCCCAGACACCGGCGGCCGCACGCACCAAGGTCTTTGCGCGCTTCGGGCTGCTTGCCACCGTAGCCGGAGCCTCGGGCTCGCTATTTGCCTCCGTCCCGGCGCTCTTCGGTATCGGCGATGCCGGGGCGGTCTCGATCCTCACCCTCCTGCTTATTCCGCTGGGGGTGGTAACCGCGGCGACCGGCGCTCTGGTCCCCAGGGTCAACCCCCTCTTCGGAGCCGGACCGAAAGCCGAGATCCCGACCGTCTCGGGGGACGTGGACGGGAGCCAGAAGCTGATCAACCGGCTCGCGCTCCTCTTCACCGCCGACGCCTCCGGGAGCGGGGTGGTCACCCCGACGCTGATCCTCTACTGGCTCCACGTCCACTTCCACCTCTCCCTTCCCGATCTGTCGCTGCTCTACTTCGGGATGGATGTCCTAAGCGCGCTCTCCTTCCCGCTCGCCGAACGGATCTCCCGGAAGATCGGGCTGCTGAATACCGCGGTCTTCACCCACATCCCCTCCAGCCTGTTGCTGGTAGCGGTTCCCTTCGCTCCCGGCGCCGCGGTCGCTGCCACGCTGCTGCTGGCGAGGGCGCTCCTGGTCGAGATGGACGTTCCGACCAGGCAGAGCTATATCGCCTCCATCGTGCCCAGCTCGATGAGGGCGCAAGCCGCCAGCCGTACCTCCATGGGGAAGCAGGCCGGTCGCGCCATCGGTCCGGCCATCGGCGGGGCGCTGCTCTCATCGGTCGGCGCGGTGGCCCCGTTTCTAACCGGAGGGGTGCTCAAGATCTCCTACGACCTGGTCCTATGGCGGTCGTTCCGCCAAGTAGAGGCCGCTGCCGCCGAGGAGTAACCGCGTACTCCAGCACGGCCTGCGCCATCGGAGTTAGCATGCAGGCGTGGGCCTCTCGCTGATCCTGCTCCGCCACGCCAAGTCGGACTGGAGCGTGGCGTCCTCCGGTGACCTCGAGCGACCGCTCTCGCCTCGCGGCCTTCGCTCTGCCCAGGCGGTGGGCCGCTTCCTGGCCTCGGCTGGCCTGCTTCCTGACCTGGCCCTCACCTCGCCAGCGCTTCGCGCCCGGAGCACGCTCGACCTAGCCGCCAAGAGCGGAGCGTGGGGCTGCGAGGTTCTGGTCACCGAGGCGCTGTACGGGACCGCAGGCGAGGTGCTGGCCGAGATCGGCTCCACCCCGGATCGGGTGCGGACCCTGCTCGCGGTTGGCCATCAGCCAGCGTGGTCTGAAGTGGTAACGCTGCTCACCGGCTGCGGGGCGATCCGGCTGCCGACAGGCTCGGCGCTGGTGCTCGGGAGCGAGGCTGAACGTTGGCCGGACTTGGCTCGGGCAGGTGGCGCGGTCGAGCTGCTGCTCACCCCGAGAGCGCTTCTTGGGAGATGACGCCGGTGGATCAGTCGATGACGGCGATGGCGGCGGACTGCCGGACGACGGCCTCCTCCGGCACGAGAAGGGTTATAACCCCCGCCGCCGGCGAGGCCACGTCGTTCGCCACCTTGTCGACCTGAACCTCCGCGATCAGCTGCCCCTCGACCACCACGTCCCCGGAGGCGACGAACCAGGTGGAGACGACTCCTTCGGTCTCCGGATCTTGGGACAGCCTGGGAAAGGGAACCTCGACGGTCACGCCACCGTCTTGCGGATCGCGGCGGCTATGCGCGAGTGGGTCGGGAGAACCGCCTGCTCCAGCGGGCGCGAGTACGGGATCGGAACATCCGGCACCGCGACCCGGGCAAGTGGCCTGCGCAGCATCCCGGGATCGGTCTCGGCGACGATGGCAGCCAGCTCTCCAGAGAGGCCGAAGGACTGGTAGTCCTCATCGACCACCACCATCCTGCCGGTCTTCCCCACCGACTCCAGGACCGCCCGCCGGTCGAGGGGCACCAAGCTCCTCAGGTCGATCACCTCGCAGCTGATTCCCTCGCTGGCGAGCTCTTCGGCAACGTCAAGGCAGTGATGGACCGAGAGGGACAGCGTCACCACGGTGACGTCCGTGCCCTCCCTGGCCACCGCCGCCTGGCCGATCGGGACCTGGTAGTCACCCTCGGGTACCGTTCCGATCGCTCGCGGGTTCTTCGCCATCCACGGCAGCCCCATGACTCCCTTGTGAAACATGTAGATCACCGGGTTGTCGTCCCTGATCGCGGAGATCATCAGGCCTTTGGCGTCTGCCGGGTTGGACGGTACCACGACCTTCATCCCCGGCAGGTGGGCGAAGGTTCCCCAGAGGCACTGCGAGTGCTGGGCACCGTCGGAGTATCCGCCTCCCACCGCTGTCATCAGCACTAGCGGCACCTTCACGTTGCCGCCCGACTCGAAGTGGATCTTCGCCATGTGGTTGTAGATCTGGTCCATGGCTACACCGAAGAAGTCAACGAACATTAGCTCCACTATCGGCCTCATGCCCTCGGTCGCGGCCCCGGTGGCGAGGCCGAGGAAGGCGGTCTCCGAGATCGGGGTATCGATCACCCGCTCCCTTCCGAAGCGCTCCAGGAGCCCGGTGGTCGAGGAGAAGATACCCCCGTAGGCCCCCACGTCCTCGCCCATCACGAAGATCGACGGATCCTTATCCATCTCCTCGGCTATCCCCTCCACCATCGCCTTTGCGGTGGTGAGCTTCCGGGTGCCGGCCCCAGTTGCGGTCAATGCCATCGAGATGCTCCTTTCCCCGTCGTCTACGCGAAGACGTACTGCAGGGCGCTGGACGGGTCGGGGAGGGGAGAGGACTTGGCGAAGTCGATCGCCTTGGCGACCTGGCCGGCGCACTCCTCCTTGATCTTGGCGGCACCCGTGGCGTCGAGCACCCCCTCACGCTCCAGCTCGGCAGCGTAGATTTCGACTGGATCGTGCTTCCTTGCCTGCTCGAGATCGTTACGGTAAGCCTGGGCATCCCCCTCGAAGTGGCCCCAAAGCCTTACGGTGTGCACCTCGACCAGGGTTGGCCCGCCGCCGCTGCGGGCGTGGTCGATCGCCTGCTTGGCGACCCTCCAGATCTCCTCTACATTGTTCTCGACGCGCTCGCCAGGGATGCCGTAGGCGGCGGCTCTGGCTGCGTTGGACGGCACCGCCGTCGAGGCGGTGCGCGGGACTGAGATCGCCCAGTCGTTGTCCTCTACCACGAAGACCACCGGAAGCTTCCAGAGGGCGGCGAGGTTGAGCGACTCATGGAAGGCGCCCTGGTTGGCCGCACCTTCGCCGGTCACTGCCACCACCACGTTGGGGAGTCCTCGCCGCTGGAAGGCGAAGGCCTGTCCAAGTGCGGGGGGCAACCCCTCGGCGATGATGCCAGAGCAGGAGAAGTGGGTTCCGGGGTCGAAGAGGTGCATGTGGCCGCCCCTTCCCCTCCCGAGGCCGGTCTCGCGGCCGAAGATCTCGGCGGCCATCGTGTCCATGGGTACGCCGTGGGCTATCGCAAGATGGTGAGGCCTGTGGGTGGCGGTGATCGCATCCGATGCCGTGAGATTGGCGCAGATCCCGGCGGCGACCGGCTCCTGCCCAGCCGAGAGGTGCATCTCCCCGGGGATGAGGCCGGCTCCGATGTCCCAGACCGGGCTCTTGTCGGCGTGGTAATGGCTGAGGATCGTCTCTTCGAACGCCCGGATCAATACCATCGTCCGGTACAGCTCCACCTTGACCTTTGGGTCCATGTCGCCCCCCCCTTTGGCTCCGATGTAGTGTGGAATGATATCCCTCTGGATAATCCCTGTCAACGGGCGCGCGATGGGAGTTTCGCAGTCTATGGCGGGGTGGTTCCTAATGGGACTGGAAGTCCCCTCTCTAATGAGAGAGGCTATCCACCGAGCCGCTGACTGGTGAGCATCCAGGCTCCCGGGCTTCAAGCCCTAGGTCTAGAGCGTGCCCCGGTCAGCCGGCGAGATAGGCGGAGAGGGGCTGGAGGGGTTCGTCTGCCCGCAGTGCGAGAACCCGAGTGGCTGGGTTGTGGCCGGAGGGAGCTCCAAGTGCGCCAGCTGCCACCGGCACACGGCTGTAACGGCAGGCACGCTGTCCGACCGGCGCCGGACGCCGCTCACGGTGTGGTTCGCGGTGTGCTGGCAGTTCGCCACGGCGAAGGACGGGGTCTCGGCGCAGAGCCTGCAGCGGACCCTCGAGTTCGGCTCCTACCAGACGGCCTGGGCGATGCTGCACCGGCTCCGTTCGGTGCTCGTCCGTCCCGGGCGCGACCGGCTTACCGGCACCGTCGAAGTCGACGAGACGTACTTCGGTGGCGAGGAGCCCGGACTTCGTGGCGACCGACAGAGGGGTAAGAAGGTCCTGGTCGGCGTGGCCGTCGAGCGCCAAGAGCCCCAAGGATTCGGCCGGTGCCGCATGGCCGTTCTCGCCGACGCGTCTGCGGCCTCGCTCGAGCGTTTCGTCACCGAGAACGTCGAAGAGGGATCGACGCTCGTCACCGACGCCTGGTCCAGCTATCCGTCAGCCGTCCGGGACCGCTACGTCCACAAGGCGATCAACGTCAAACGCAGTGGGCTGCCCGCGCATGTCGTGCTCCCGGGGGTGCACCGGGTCGCGTCGCTCTCGAAGCGGTGGCTCGCGAGCACGCATCAGGGTCGCTTCGACGACGCTCATCTCACGAATTACCTCAACGAGTGGGTCTTCCGCTTCAATCGCCGACGCTCGACGAGCCGAGGGCTCCTCTTCTACCGGCTACTCGAGCTCGCCGTCGACCACGACCCGGTGCGCTACCGACAGCTCGTCGCCAACTCCAAGTCTAAGGAGGTGCCCCCGTGCCGCCGTGGAGACGGGGGCACCCCCCTACCCTCGACCGGCCCCCCGCAGAGCGCCCCTGGAGATCAGCCTCCTGACCAGGGGCAGTCCGCTCAGATGGATATCCCTTATGCTGCTTTCGCAGGAGCCTTTACGACGCTGCAGAATTCGCTTTATGCTGCGGACCGAATGTTTGCTCCACCTCGCTTCGACCCCGGCATCTCTGCCGAAACCGGAGGTTTCACTTCCAAGGACTCTGGCGTCTCCTTGGACCGGACTTGCACCGGCAAGCCATCGTGAGCTTGTAGCTCAGCTACGCCATTTCAACCTCGTTGCAGTTTTGGCGCCCGAGCTTCTGGACGCACGTGGATCGAGGCTAAGCCGGGCCACGATCCAGCACCTGCTCGCGCAATGCCTCTTTCCGAACTTTGCCCGTCGTCGTCATAGGAAGCTGGCTCACCACCCGGACCCCCGGGACCTTGTAGGTGGCGAAGCGGTTGCGACACCACTCCTCAATTGCTGTGGCATCCAAGTTCGCCGCCGGCGTCGGCTTGACGAAGGCCACCGGCACCTCCCCTTTCGCGGCATCCGGCACACCGACCACCGCTACGGCCTCGATGCCCGGATAGGCACTGAGCAGCACCTCGAGCTCGCCCGGAAAGACGCTCATGCCGTTTACCTTGATCATCTCCTTGCGCCGCCCCATGTAGTGGAGGAACCCGCCTTCGTCAATCATCCCGGCGTCGCCGCTATGAAGCCATCCACCCTCGAGCGCGGCCGCTGTAGCTTCGGCGTTGCCCCAGTATCCCGTTGTGACCGACGGCGAGCGCACGCAGATCTCTCCCTCGGTGCCGGGCCCGCACAGCTCACCCGTCTCGAAGTCGACGATCTTGAACTCGGTGCCGGGCATGGGCAGGCCGCAGAAGACCGGAGGATCGCTGAGCAGGTCGGCATCCCCGTCCTGGAATCCGAGGGTGAAGGTGTCGATGGTATGGGTCTCGGTCATGCCGTAGGCCGCCTCGCGCAAAAGGCAACCCGCTGAGGAAAACTCCCGCCAACGTCGCCTGATCTCAGGATTCAGACGCTTGACGAAAGACATAGCCATCGCGTACCTCAGCGAGGCGAGGCTCCTGCCGTCCGGATTACCCAGGTCCATAAGCTCCACGTAATTGTCGACCGTGCCCATAATCGTGGTAACGCCGTAGATCTCTATCGCGGCGAGAACCGCTTCGGGGTCCCAGCGGGCAAGCAGGATGACGCGGGTGCCCGCCACCACGGGTACAAGCAGTCCGGCATCTTCCCCCGCAATCCAGAAGATCGGAATATAAACGAGAGATACGCCCTCCTGTAGACGCTGGGTCTGGATGGCGGTGGCCGCCGTATAGAGCATGTGGCGCTGAGTGTGCTCACAGCCCTTTGGCATGCCCGTGGTCCCGCCGGTATAGTTGAGCGCCGCCAGGGCGTCGAGCTCCGGTTCCTCCAGCGCCACCATCCGTGCCCCCGCCAAGACCTCCTGGAACGGGGTCGCAAAAGCGGGGTGTGCCGCCGGCGCGTCGAGCCCCGCAGGCACACGGTACGGACCGCTCTCGGGGAGACACTCTCCTATGGATACCGAAAGGTAACGCTCGACCACCGACTCGGCCCGAACGTCCCCGACGATCGCGGCGAGGGCGTCCCAGAAGACCAGCACGCGTGCATCAGAGTCGGCGAGCTCGTAGGTCAGCTCGACCTCCTTGAACATCGGATTGACCGGAACGAGCACCGCTGAGGCCTTGAGTATTCCGTAAAATGCCACGAAGAATTGCGGGCAGTTCGGGAGCATCACCGCGACCCTGTCGCCTGGACGAATCCCCGTAGCGCGCAGGTGTGATGCGAAGCGGTCACTCTGTTCGTCGAGCTCGGCAAAGGTCATGTCGTATCCGTAAAAGGAGATGGCGATCTCTGCCGGGGCGAGGGCGGCCCGACGCCGAAGATAGGTGGTAATCGGCACCTCGCCAAGGGGGTAGGAGATCTCGCTGTCCAGGCCGGAGGGCCACGACGAGCTGACCCTCCGGGCAATGTCCGCCAAGTATTCGGATTCTTCGGTGGGCAATTCGCCCTCCCCTCTCGTCTTCCCCACGAGTCAAGAAGCGCTCGCGGCAGGATTCAGTTTGTCTCCAAACGAGGTGGCGAGTCAACCACCCAGCAGGCAATAAAATGCTCACCGCTTCGACGGAGGATGGGGAGCCCTGGCCTGGGGAGGCGTCGTTCCGTTTCTTGCCGGCCGGCCCGGGAAGTCAGCGCCCCGGCACCTGCCGCCACCGGCACCAACGCTTCGGGCGCGCCGGGCGGAGCCCTAGCTGCCCGCTCAGAACGTCAGCTTGGCAAAGGATGCGCCGCCATCGGTCGAGTAATAGGCGACTGAAGCGCTCGAAGGCCCGAGACCGGCTCCCTCGGGGCCCCCGATCACAGCGAAGACATGGGAGTCGTCGACCCATTCCAGTTGGGTTACGGGCGCACCTCCGAGGGAGGAATCGGTGAGAGAGCTCCAGGTGGAATTCCCTGCCTGCTGCGCGTAGACGAAGGAGGCACCCGAGGCGGCGCCGATGGCGAAATTCGCGCCCGGAGAGGTGGCAAAATCCGTCGCAAGACCACCCAGTGGCGCAGTGGCGCCAAGTGAAGTCCAGCTGGACGACGTAGTGGTGCTGGTCGAATAGACGAGTTCGTAGAGTTGTTTCGCGCTTGATCCTGCCCCGGGGTCGGACGTGCAGAGTGCATGGAACCTTGCCTGCGACGCCGGATTGCCGGATTCGGCGGCCAGATAGCGTCCCCCGCTCATCAGAGGGACCGAAGGAGAACCAGCGGAGCCTGCGCAAGGGTTGGGCAACGAGGTGGACGAGTCGCCGGCGGGATCATAGATCCACAGGGGGCTGGCCGTCCCCGCCTGACCGGTGTCCACGCCAAGCAGCGAGGCGCCTGGAGCAAGCATGCCGGCTGGAGCCGGGGTGCCAACCGGCGAGAACCCGCCGACGGGAATGGTCCCGCCACCTGCCTGCCAGTTCTGTTCGAAAAGAGACGTGACGTAAGTGCCCGGCGGCGAAGAGGTCGGGGTTGAGAGCAGAAAGTAGGCTTGGGCTCCCACCACCGCCATGGAATCCACGACGGAGCCTGCCGGCAGGACGAGCACGTTCCAAATCTTCCCGCCGTTGTCCGTAAACGCCGCCCCCTTTCCCCAGACCCAGCCACGCGCGGCATCCGCAAAATAAACACCCTGGGGGTTGATCGAGGCGACAACAGAGCCGGCGGGTGCCACCAAACCCCAGTTCTTCCCGCCGTCCGTGCTGCGAACCAGCTGATAACACTCGCCCTGGGAGCAGCGATAGTGGCCGAGCGCAAAGCCCAGGCTCGGTGATACGAAGCTCATCGCCAGTGGCTGGAAACCGGCGGCAATTTCCGGCGGGCTGGTGGACGTGGTCGAAACCGGAATGGTCGAAGCGGTGGCGGAGGGAGCGGATGTGCTAGTCGTGGTACTCCCTTGACCGCAGGCCGCCAACGCGACCGACCCACCCAGGAAAGCGGCCACCGCGAGCAGGTGGCGCTGGACCACATCCGGCATGTACGCTCAATCTCCCTTGGCCGAATTCAGCGGGGCCATCCGCGCGCCGAGCAACAACCTCACCTAAGTGAAGACTATGCGGCACATACCCACGCGAACACGAACGAGCGGAGAGACGCGACGCCGATCAGTCGCCGGGGTCCACTGCCTCCTGGCCGGGGCACGGCTTCTCCTCCGCCTCAACGCGATTCAAGACCGCTTCGAAGATATCAGCCAGGTTGTCAAGCTCGTCATATGGCACCTCAGCCAGAAACAGCCGGCGCACTGCGGCGACGTGGCTTGGAGCCGCCGCCTTGATCGCCTCGCGGCCCGCCTCGGTTACCACCACAAACGCACCGCGGCGGTCTTGGTCGCACTTCTCTTTGGCAATCAGTCCCCGCTCTCCCATTCGGGAGACGTGGTGCGAAAGGCGGCTCTTCTCCCAGCCGATGGCGCGGGCGAGCTCGAATAGGCGGAGCCTGCCGTCCGGTTGGTCGGTAAGGGCGACGAGGGTTACGTAATCCTGGTATGAGAGACTTGTGTGTTCGGCCAGGTCCCTCGCCAGCTGCGCCGAGAGACGAAGGTGCATGAACTGCAGCGCTCTCCAGGTACGCGCCTCACGCTTGTCCAGCCAAAGAGTATCGCTCATGACAAGACAGTCTAAGAGGAAAATTAGATGAAAATTCACCTTTGGCCGGGAATAGGTGAAACGTCATATATTGTTGAACTCAGCAGAGACATTCAATCCAAAGGAGCAACAGCCAAATGTCACAGATCACCGCTGAACTTTCAGGCAAGTACGCCATCGACCCGAGCCACAGCCGCATAGGCTTCTCGGCCCGCCACGCAATGGTAACCAAGGTGCGCGGGGGCTTCAACGAATTCGAGGGCAGCGGCGTTCTCGACGGTGAGGACGTTACCAAGTCGAGCCTCCAGGTCACCATCAAGGCAGCCAGCATCGACACTCGCAACGCCGACCGCGATAACCACATCCGGTCTAACGACTTCCTGGCCCTGGACGAATACCCCGAGATCACCTTCACGTCCACCGGCATCGAAGCCGTGGGCGGCGACAAGTTCCGCGCCAACGGCGATCTCTCGGTCCGCGGCGTCACCCGCCCTGTGACGTTCGATCTCGAATACACCGGCACCGAAATCGACCCATGGGGCAACCGGCGCATCGGCGTAGAGGGCTCGACCGTCATCAACCGCAAGGACTTCGGCGTCAGCTGGAACGCCGCGCTCGAGAGCGGAGGCATCCTCGTCAGCGAGAACGTCACCCTGGAGTTCGAGATCTCGGCGGTCAAGCAAGGCTAGAACCGAAAACCCCAACTCAGCCGCCCGGCTTGCCAGGCGGGAAACGACAGCCCCACTGCAAAAGCGGTGGGGCTGTCGTCGTCCAGAAGCGGCTCCGCCATCGCTTCTGTCCGTCCTTGTATTTGGCTTTGGTTATGCGACCGGCCAGGTGTAACTTGATATCAAAGGGGCAGCTCGCGAAGATAGGAAGACTGGACCTAAACGGCTCGACCAGATGGGTCATCGATACGTCAGCCCGTCATCGGGTGAGCCGTGGGGAAACTTCGGAGTCCCGCCACTTGAATTCGCACCGGGAACCAAAATCACAAGGGGGGAAATGCAAGCGACCGATATCGGGGACCCCGACTACTTCCATCGCGTAGTCGAGTGCCAGTGGGCGTGCCCAGCTCATACCAACGTCCCTGAGTACATTCGCCTGATCGCCCAAGGCAGATATTCAGACGCCTACATGGTCAACAGGGAGTCCAACGTCTTTCCCGGAATACTCGGGCGAACCTGCGACCGGCCCTGCGAGCCGGCCTGTCGCCGCGAGCGGGTCGACGGCTCGCCGGTAGCCATCTGCCGCCTGAAGCGCGTCGCCTCGGATCTCCGCGACGACATAACCGATCGGCTGCCGCATGCGCCCGGCGCGAAGAACGGCAAGCGGGTCGCTTGCATCGGGACCGGCCCCGCATCGCTGGTCGTCGCCAATGACCTTATGCCACTCGGCTACGAGGTCACCATCTTCGAGGCGACGGCGGAACCAGGGGGGCTGATGCGCACCAGCATCCCCTCGTTCAGACTTCCAGCCCAAGTCCTCGAAGAGGAGATCGGCTACATAGTCGACATGGGGGTCGAAGTCCGCTACAGCACCCCCGTCACAAGTCTCGCCGCCTTGGGCCGTGAGGGCTACGATGCAATCTTCATCGGAAGCGGCGCACCCAAAGGAAAGGACCTGGCCGTCGAGGGCCGTCATGCTGATCCGGAGCACGTCCACATAGGACTCGACTGGCTCAAGTCGGTGGCGTTCGGCCACATCGGATCGATAGGTTCGCGGGTCCTGGTAATCGGAGTCGGCAACACGGCGATGGACTGCTGCCGCACGGCGCGCAGGATCGGCGGAACCGATGTGAAGATCATGGCTCGGCGTCCACGCCAGTTTTTCAAGGCCTCGCCATGGGAGTTGGAAGACGCTGAAGAGGAGCAGGTCGAGATCCTCGTGAATCATGCGCCGC